>RFJO01000097.1 GCA_003694495.1 Candidatus Woesearchaeota archaeon | reverse complement strand
GTTTTAATCCAGTAATTCTTTAAAATTTTCTTATTTTAGAATAATTATTTTATGTCTTTTTGACCGAAAAGCTTATAAATGAATTTTGTTTATCTTATTTAAACTTTATTATTTTTAGGAGGAATTCAAATGGCTCAATATGTAAAAAAATGTCCCGAATGTGGGAGTACTAATTTGATATATGATAAGGAAAAAGGTGAAGTTATATGTAAGAATTGTGGGTTGGTTATTGAAGAAAGAATGATTGATTTTGGACAGGAGTGGAGGGAGTTTGATCATGATCAAGCAGATAAAAGGCGTAGGACAGGGGCGCCGATGACTTATACTAAATATGATAGAGGTTTGGGAACGGATGTTGGGCAAAAAGGTGACATATATAAATTAGGTGCGAAAGGAAAAAATAAGTTCTTCAGGCTAAGAAAATGGCAGTACAGGATATCAACAGCAATAGAAAGAAATCTTAAGCTGGCGCTTGCAGAACTGAAAAGAGTTGCATCATTCCTAAAGTTGCCAAAGTCTGTTGAAGAAGAAGCTGCAAGGATTTATACAATGGCTGTGCAAAGAGGGCTGGTGAGAGGAAGAAGCATGGAAAGCGTTGTGTCAGGGGCGTTGTATGCTGCGTGCAGGAGGCATGAAGTGCCAAGAACTTTGGATGAGTTGTCTGAAGCTTCAGGCATAGATAAAAAAGAAATTGGCAGGACTTATAGGTTTATAACAAGAGAGCTGAGCATAAGAATTTTGCCGTCCAATCCAATTGATTATATCCCAAGGTTTGCTTCAGCGCTTAAGCTTAGCGCTGAAACGCAGTCAAAAGCTGTAGAAATATTAGACATGGCGCAGAATTCTGAACTTACTTCAGGTAGAGGACCTACTGGTATTGCGGCAGCTTCGTTGTATGTTGCAGCATTGATTAATAATGAAAAAAGAACGCAAAGAGAAGTGGCAGACATTGCAGGAGTGACAGAAGTTACTATAAGAAATAGGTATAAAGAACTGTTGAAGAAGCTTAAACTGCAAGATGAAGTGAAGAAGGCTAAAAAAGAAGAAGAGTAAGCTTTATATAATCTTTTTCTTTAATCTTTTTTATGCAAAAAAAGGGGCAAATTACTATTTTTGTTATACTCGGAATAATAATTGTTGTGTCAATAGTAATTGTGGCAGTGTTGAAAGGTGGAGAAGTTAAAAGGGTTGTTAAAGAGAAAGTGGGCATGACGGTTGAGTTCTCAAATGAAGCTGATGAAGTTAAAGCTATAGTGCAGAAGTGTATAGAACAAAGTGCTAAGCAAAGTTTTAATGCGTTGCTGTTGAAAAATGTTAACAATTATAAAGAAATAATGGAAGAAATAATTAAAGCTAATTTGCCTTCATGCGTGGATTTTACTAACTTAACTTTTGATGTTACAACAGGGAAGCTTAGGTCTGTAAAAGTTGATTATAAAGAAGGTTTATCTAAAATAATTGTTGATGTAAATTATGATGTGGTTATAAAGAAAGAGGGGATGACTAATAAAATATCAAGTTTTTATACAGAAATTGATAGGGAACCTGATTGTTGTGTGCCTGTACTAGTGGATGAGGATTGTAAGGCTAAAATTGGAACAAAGTCTAAGTCATGCGGTAGAATCTTTTTAATTGAAAAGGGTGAGTCGTTGAAAAAGGATGGTGAGTGCGTTGCGTGTTAAATGGTATCATGTCATGATAATTGGAATATTGTTAATGTTACAGTTTAGCATGGCTGAGGATGGGGATGGTGGGATAGATCAGGCAAATTTAGTGGAGGAAGATATGCCGCCAACGTGCGCTGAGATTGATGATCCTGTGTGTGTTGTGGCAAATTGTAACAATGAGTTCTTAAGTTTTGGCATGAGTGAAGATAAAGTTGAAAGGATATGCAGTGCAGTGATTAGCGGTGCTACAATATATAGGTATAAGGATAATGGTGCAATGGGGGATGGTGCAATATTTCCTGCTTCTGTTGATGGAGAAATAATACCGTTAAAAACAAGAAACGTGCAGTGTGCAAACCCTCTAGCAATTAAACTTGCATGGCTTGACCCTGTTGATAAAACCTGGAAGATTATAGATGAAAGCGAGGCTAAGTATGTTAATGAAGAGGATAAAAAAGAAATACAAGTTGAGGCTATGTTTACTGACTCAGGGTTTAAGCAGGTTATGCAGTCCTACCAAGGGCCTTATTATATTTCTGTAATTGAGGAAAGAAGACCTTACACTGAAGATGATTTGTGCGTGAAAACTGATTGTCCGAGGGGACAAATGTTTTATACCACTGATGAACACGGTGATTATTTTGATGCGAAAGTTGTTGATGGGGTTAAGTTAAAAGTTAATGTTTGCCCGAGTTTGACTGATTGTAACCCTGAGGCTGACGGCGTGTGCGATAAAGCTTGCACACAAAATGTCGATCCAGACTGCGGAGCATGTACGCCTGCTGAAGGTGATTGCTGTGACTTAACAGGTGAAGGAATCTGTGACACTGATTGTGGTGAAGCTGACCCTGATTGTTTGTGCAGTGAAAAGAAAGATGATTGTTGTTCTGGCAAGAAAAATGACCCAGATTGTGTGGCTGAAACTGATAAAAATCCAGAAGTAAGTTATGATAAATCTATTGTGGTCCCTGAAGCAAGGTTTCGTTATATTAAAAGCTATTTGAAAGTGAAAGGCGATTTCCAGTCGCCATATCCAGAGATAGAAGTGTCGCCGAATGTTCAAAATTGTGATTATAGGATTGACGGTAAGTGTGATCCAAATTGTCTTTCTTATAAAATATATGGTGTCAAGTTTAATTCATTTAAAGAAGCAGAAACGTTAGAAGAAAAATATGAACCGGCTGTAGTAACAAGATATGTTGATGCAGATTGTTGTCAATTAACTAAAACAACTGAAGATGGAGAATTGGTTACTGGTTTGGCTGCGGCGGAAAATGTTAAGGACGGGTGCTGTAAGGCTGCATGTGACGGAGTATGTGACCCAGATTGTTTGGTTGGGCAGGATCCTGATTGTAGTATAGGAGAGGATTTTAAGAAGTCAATGTATGATATTGCTAGTGATGTAGCTACAGCGTATGATTTAAAGGCAGAGGATTTTGTGGAAGGTTATACTGATGCAAAGTGTATGGGGTGCGGCAATGGTGTGTGCGAGTATAATGTTTGGGGAGGGGGGAGAATTGACAGGCCTTACATTCCAAGAGTTGGTGGCGGTACTTATAAGAATTTTGATAAGGAAGGTTACGAAAATCTGGACTATGATTCTGAATATTATCTTAGAACAAAGAGCCAGTATTATCTTGTAGGAGAATGGGAAATTACGCCTTCCATATATGATATTGCAAAGTTTAATTGGAATTATCTGAAACAATTAAAAGAAAACAATAATGACCCTTTAGCTATTCATCCTTTCTATTTCTTATTAAGAGCCATAAATAGATGGTACCCTCCAGATCATGGGTATAATCCTCTTCCATCGGCAATTTGTTTTAAGAATAATTGGATTTATGATGCAGGAAGGTTTAAAGGAGATTGTAATGTTTTGCTATATCCAACTGAAAATGGGTATAAGGCTACTAGTTATATTAGAGAAGTTGAAGAAAACCATAATAGTATAGTGTATAATAATATATTTTCTGGAGATGAATTAAATAAAGTAAAATCTTTTTTTGATGAAAAACTAACTTTCACTGACGGAAAAACATTTTACCCTTATGATGAAAATCCAGACAATTGTCCACAAGATTGCGGAGATCTTTGCGGAGATGGTGTTTGCCAACCTTGGGAAAAGGCTTACGGAAGTTGTTCATCAGATTGTAATGAAGATGTAAAAAAACCTTTGGCCTTTTATATGACATCTGATGATGATTTTAAAGATAAAAAAGAAGGGCAGCTTATTTTTAAGAAAAGATTATTTTTGCCTATAGACTATGCTGTATATCAACCTTTTAAAAATGCGGATGGTAAGGATGAGGGTATATATGATGCGGAAGGGTTTCTTTCAGGAGCAGGTGAAAGAGCGAGAGGTATTCTTAATGATACAAGACCATTGTGCATGTTTTCTACGCCTGGCGAACAAGGAAATTGTCCTTCAGGAAGTGTATGCGGGTATTATGGGGAATGTATTGCGATAAAAGATTTTAAGCTGATAGCAGAAAAAGTTAATGAAATGAATGAAGATCATGTAACAATAGGTAATAATGCTGATGACTTCTACAAAAGTTTAGCTAACTTTGTTGATAAAGACCTTGACACTTTTTTTGAATGTGATGACCCATTGTCAAGCGACAAATGCGATTGTGATGATGAAAATACAAGGATAAACCCTGACGCAATTGATGTTTGTGACGGCGTTGATAATGATTGTGACGGGTTGGTGGATAATGTGAAAGGAGGGGATGCTGGGAGCAGTTGTGAGCAAGCGTTGTTATTATGCCAGGATAAAGAAGAAAATGTTGTGCAAGCTGATGAAAATAATAATTCAAAGCTTGACTGTTTCTTGAGCATGTGTAAGTGGAACATTGGTGACAGTAGTGATGATGACAAGGGAAGGCTGGGGAAAGTTATATACTGTTCAATTGATACAACAAACATGGAAATTGGCAAGCATGAGTATTATATATATACCTGTAACCCGAATGAAAACAAAGATAAATGTAATACGCCAATTAAAGCCGAGTTTGAAGTGTGTAAGCCTAAGGAAGACATCTGCATTGATAATGTAGATAACGATTGTGACGGGTTAATAGACAAAGATGACCCTGATTGTTTTCAATGCAACCCTGATGAAAATGCGCCTGACAAGTGCAGGCTAACTACGAAAGAATGGTGCAGGGTGGAAAATGGTGAGCCTGCGTTAACAACAGAAGATTATTGTAACAGCGACGCGTGCGGGATGGTTGATTCTAGTTGTAGCGAAGGTGCGCAAGCTTGCGCTGAGAATGAGCTTAGCTGCGGCAGAGGTTGTAGGCCTGGCGCGTGTGACATTGACCAGAACTTAACTTGCAATGACAATGGTGTATGGCTGAGCGCGAATTATGTTACTAATTGCGGTGGGAAAGATTCGCAGTTCTCTGACACTTGTGAAGAAAATGCTTGCGATTATGTGACAGAGTATACCTGTTTAAATTCGCAATGGAGGGCTAGCGGGGGAGGGTATTGTACGCACCCGTTAGCTTGCGGCGGGAAGTATGATTCAAGTTGTAACGGCGAGTGTGTGCCAGGCAGTTGTGATACGCAGGAAAATAAGTATTGCACTGACCAAAAAACGTGGAGCAGTGAGGATTATTGTCAACATTGTGGTTATACGGATGCTGATTGTGGGGTTAGGGCGTGCAAGGAAGGTGCGTGTGATTATGCGAACCTTAAAAAGTGTGTAAATGGTGTGTGGACAGAGCAAATGAGCGAAGATGATTATTGCCAGGCTTGTCCATGGCCGGAAAATCTTGACCCAAACTTTATTTGCCATCAGCCTCAGTGCGAAAATCCGGATGAAACTGAAACCAGTTGTGTTGATAATGTAGATAACGATTGTGACGGTTTGACTGATTGCGAGGATACAGAAGATTGTGACCCAACGTCTGACGTGTGCGTTAACCCACCTTGCGTGCCAGGTGAACAAGTGCCGTGCGGGAGCAACATTGGATTGTGTGAGCAAGGCGTGAAGACGTGTAAAGCTGACGGTACATGGGGCGAGTGTGTGGGCAGTATAGGGCCGAAGTTTGAAATATGTAACAGTTTTGATGACGATTGTGATGATAGCATAGACGAGAATTGTGTGGGGTGTAATGCAGGTGAGCTTAGGCCTTGTGGAACTAACACTGGTGCGTGTAGCACTGGAGTGCAAAAGTGTAACCCTGAGACTGGTAAATGGAGCACGTGTTATGGCAACGGGTATGTTTCAGCTGTTGCGCAAACTGAAGTTTGTGACGGTGTTGATAATGACTGTGACGGGCAGGTTGATGAAGAGTGCGGGTGTGAGGAAGGTGCAACGCAGGCTTGCGGTGAAGATAACGGCGAGTGTAAACAAGGTACGCAGAAGTGTGTTAATGGAAGATGGAGCGAGTGTACAGGTGGTAAAGGGCCGTTGCCAGAAATTTGCAGTGACGGGCTTGATAATGATTGTGATGGCTTAGTGGATAATGCTGACATAGATTGTGACCCGAGTAAAGTTGATAAGCCTAGCTTGCCTACTTGTTATGATGCAGTGCAAAACCAAGGGGAAGAAGGTATAGACTGTGGCGGGCCTTGCGAATCATGTGAGCAGGTTACCTGTACTAACCAAAAATGGGATGGAGATGAAACCGGCTTAGATTGTGGCGGGAGCAAGTGTCCGCCGTGTAAAGGTGAAAAGCCTAAAGTTGTCGAGGAAGAGGAAGAAGAAGAGGAAGATGAGTGCGGTGATGGCTATTGCGGCGATACTGAAGATGAGGATACTTGCCCTGAAGATTGTGCCCAATCAAGTCCTGTTGTAAAGATTATAATATTTGTTGTATTGTTTTTAATATTAGGCATTGGAGGGTATGTTGTGTTTAAGAACATAAAATCAGGTAGGAGGCCTTTAGACTTGACAATGTTTAAACAAATGTTTGCAAAGAAAGAACAACAACCGCAGCAAACGTTTAATATACCTCAGCAAACTGTACAGCAACAACCAAGGCAGACGTTTGCGCCTAGACCTGTGCAAAGAAAAAAGAAAATTGTGTCAAAAGAACAGGAAGCTTTAGAAAAGTCTTTCAAGGAAAGCGAAGAGTTGTTCAAGTGAGATGGTTGATTAATTCTTTTATTTCTATGTTTGAACGTATGCCCTGAGGAGAAAAGTGTGTCCTTGATGCCTTATAACCAGACGACTTTAAGTTGTCTATTAAGGTCGAGATTTTTATTTTTGAAGATAACTTGAACTTCTTGCAAATCTTGTGAATGTCATAGTACCCAAACACGTCCAGCGTGGATTCATCTTTCAAGTACTTGATTAAATTGAAGTTTTGTGTTAATGACTTGTCCCATAAACTGCCAATATAAAATGGGCCGTGGACAGTTGATTCAGGGAAGTAATCAAATGAATATTCTAAGTTCTTGCTGTTGTAAAATAAATGCTTGTGCTGCTTGAAAACTTTGTTGCTTTTGGATTTTGTGCATTTGAAATATACTCTTATATAATATTGTCCGGCGTCTACAAACACCGGAATTAAGGATTTATCATGTGAAGATGCTATAATCTGAGACCTGTAAATTAAAATTCTTGCAGCCAACTCTTTCCTAAAATAATTATTTAAAGGAATACAATTGTACCTCCTTCTACATGTTGAAGGGTGGCGGCCGTAAAGCGGGCCCAGATCTGTAGCTGTTATCGCTAAAATGCCGTTGTTTTTTATGTTGGATATCGCTGGTTCAATGAATATTACCGGAGAACCAAAAGGGTCAATATCTATGTAGTCAAAAGGTTTTTCTTCATATAGTAAAATGTTTAAATTTTTGTTTGATAAGGATAAACTAACTTTGTTCAACTTTGCGTTCTTTTTTGTTAATTTTATTGCGAGAGGGTTAATGTCATTTGCAACTATTTCTTTCACATTGCATTCTTTTGCTATCCTTATAGATCTTATACCAGTTGCGCACATTGAATCAAGGATTCTTGAGGGTTTAAGTTGGTTTATGATGTAAGTTGTAACGTCTCTTGCAAGTTTCATTTCCTTATTATAAAAAACAGGCAAAGATTTGGTGATTACTTCATTCTTTGGGCTATAAAATTTGATACTATTTTCTGTTTCAAGCTTGAACATGTGTTTAGTGATAAAAGTAATATATATAAATGTTTAAGTATTTTAAAAATAAGTAGGTAAAAATGAAAAGAGGTGTATTAATTTATAT
>RFJO01000096.1 GCA_003694495.1 Candidatus Woesearchaeota archaeon | reverse complement strand
TTATATCCTTTTCCCTTTTTTATGGATTTAAGATCTATACTTTATTTCTATAACAGCCATACAATTCATTTATAAAGGTGCGCGTTATATATATTAGTAGAGGTGATAAATTGAAACCGACATAATACAAGCATATACAAAACAACTCATGCTAACGGCTGGGGTGAAAAGAAAACCTCTTTTACCTACCACAACCCAACGAGTTTTATGATAAAAACCTCTTTTCCCTCAACCCCAGCCATTAATATTATAAATCATCTAATGTTTCTTTGGTTTATGAAATGCGTAAAGGTTCCAAAAAAGAAAGCAGAGTCTGTTAAAAAAAAATTAATAGAGTCTAACAACTTTAACTTTGAATATATCCCTTTGGTTGAAAACGACTATGTTTATTTTCCGATAAAATTTAAAACAGATTTGCCTGTAGTAGAAAAAGAATTTAAAAAGATTGAAAAAAAGCCTACCAGTTTAAAAGAAGTTTTAAAAAATAAGGTTCCTGAAGACTTAATACCCAAGGGTTTTGAAGTCGTTGGAGACATTGCCATTATCGAAATTCCGGAAGAAATCAAAAACTATGAATCTCTGATAGGCAAGACATTATTAAGTTTACACAAAAACATAAAGGTTGTTGCAAAAAAAGCCAGCCATTATGAAGGCCAGTTTCGTACAAGAAAGTTAAAGATAATTGCTGGTGAAAACAGAAAAGAAACAATACATAAAGAAAATAATGTACGTTTAAAGTTAAACCCTGAAACCTGTTACTTTTCTCCCAGACTTAGCACTGAAAGAAGGCGTATAATTGATTTAATCCAGCCAAATGAGATCATCCTTGTTATGTTCTCTGGCGTTGGCCCATATCCAATAACAATTGCCAAAAATACGCAAGCAAAAGAGATTATTGGTGTAGAAATTAATCCGGATGCACATAAGTATGCTGAAGAAAACCTAAAATTAAACAAGGTAAAAAATGTTAAACTTTACAACGGCGACGTAAACGAGGTTGTACCAAAACTTAACAAAAAATTTGACCGAATCTTGATGCCGTTACCTAAAACAGCCGAAGAGTTTTTGCCGTTAGCCTTAGAGGTTTCCCACACAGGCACCATAATTCATATGTACGATTTCCTACACGAAAAAGACATACCTGACAAAGTCATCGAGAAGGTAAAAAATGTAATACCTAAAGCAAAGATTTTAAACATTGTAAAATGCGGCCAATATTCGCCGGGCAAATTTAGAGTTTGCATTGACTTTTCAGTTTAAACCCTATTACATAAATTTCCTTACTTCTTTTCCTTGAAGCTTCAGGCTTGGTTGTTTTCACAAATGCAAAACATTTTTTAATAGATTTAAGAAAATCATCAAATCCTTTACCCTGGAAAACTTTTACAAGAAAATTCCCTCCCGGTTTAAGATTCTTTTTTGCTATGCTCAATGCAGCCTCGGCAAGGTCAATGCTTCTTTCACAATCCAATTCATGTATCCCTGTAGTTTTTGGCGCCATGTCGCTTATGACCACATCAAAAACTTCATTTATTTTAAATTTAAACACATCAGCCTTAATAAATTCAACACCATTTACTGGTTGGATCTCATTCAAATCTACGCCCACGACTTTTCCTTTAGTGATTTTTGTTAATGCAACCAACCATCCTCCAGGCCAACAACCCAAATCTAATACATCATCATTAGACCCAACCAATTTATACTTTCTATTAAGTTGCACAAGCTTATAAGCCGACCTAGCCCTCATACCTTCCTTTTTTGCCTTGATTGTATAAGAATCCCTCATTATAACCCCAGATCAAGTTTTCTTTTAAACGGCACAGCTGACGGCGCTTCTCCACCATGCCATGTAAACCTTGGCCTCATCCTTACAGGAAAAAACCTTTCAGAGTTATCATCTAATATTAAAGCTGCACCTTTAACTCTTGGCAACTCATCCAACATCCTTGGCAAAGATTTTGTAAGATAACTTTGTGACATTGTAGCCAGCGCATCCACATCTGGTTTAGCCGTCAACCTATGCGCTATAACAATATCAGACTGCGACATTACATCTGTATGAATTTTTCCAGGTTGTTGTGTTGCAAGCATCAGGCACACACCTGGCTGCCTACCTTCTCTCATTATTGTAACTAAGGCATCTGTTGCAGCAGTTTTTCCTTCCTTTGGCAAAAACTCATGTGCTTCATCAATCACAATCCACACAATAGGCATCTTTTCTTCCTCTTTCGTTTCTTCTTCAGTTTGAAAATAACTATATCCAACATTTATAGCATTAAGTTCTTCCTCTTTCCTTACCAACATTCTATGATTAAATATCCTTTGCCCCACCAAACCAGTAACAAGACTTTTAACCCCCCACCCACCTTCGCCAGTATTATATACACTAACATCCAACACACTTACTTGACCGCCTTTTGCCAAATCAACAAAATCCATACCATCCTTACTAAAAAGCCCCCACCTTTTTGCGCCCCTTAACCTATTAATTGTTTCATTTTTATCTCTATCATCAAAGGTATCATCTTTTTTTATTCTTTCAATCATATCATCCAATGTATAATCCTCAACTCCTTCTTCTGCCAAATCACCAATAATCTTTTCTATCACTATAGAAACCGGATGACTCCTTGGTATTTCAAACGTCAAGGCCCAATCCTGCGCATTTAACACTGACGCTTTTATTGAGAATGGGTAATCTGTCGGAATACCTTCTTCCTTATACTTATCAAAAAATCCATACGGCGTATATATTTTTATATCTAAACCCTTTCCTTCAAGCCCCCACTGTGCTAACAAATCAGTATCCTTTTCATTAGGATACTTCATTGTCCAATATATACCCATCGTATCTATCATTATTACTGACAAGTTCTTCTTAACATCTTCTGGCAGATCAATCATTCCTTCAGCAATAACACCCATTGTATAAGACTTACCGCTTCCCCTTTTACCAACAATATAAACTACATGACCCTTTGCAACATCCATGTATATATAATTAGACAGCGATGTTGTCCTACCCATTTTAACATAAGCTCTACCAAGAAGAATGGTCCCCCTTTCCCCATACTTTTCAAGATCACTTTTGTTTCTACCAACAATTAGATTATATGGCATATTATTTCAATATAAATTAAAGAATATAAACTTTATTGTTGTTCATCTAAACCTTCAATTCTTTTACTAAAATCATAATCAGGTTTTAATTCTTTCGGGAACAAAGTCTCAGCCACAGCTTCCCACGGCCTTCTTGGGCTTCTAAAATGCGTATTTATAAATTGTTCTTTCTTTTGTTTAACAATTTCTTCTAACATTTGAGTCCTTTCATGGACTTCTTCTTCATCCATACCATTCATGCTTTGAATATTTTTTCTCAATTTAAAATCTTGATAATCCATGTATAGCCTATGTGTTCGTTCAGCCACTGCAGCTTTTTCAGAGAATCCATATTTTATTGGAAATGTAAACATAAGCCACGCTGTTGCCAATACCGGCAAAACCATTAATGGCGCATACAATAGATATCCACCTCCCATTAAAGCACCAAATGTTGCCACAGTAACCAATTTCCTTTTATTTTTCCAATCTCTTAAAAGGTAATTACCTATACCTCTATAAATATCATTATACATATCAAGCCTTGTACCATTAAAGTTTGATCTTAATACATCAATTGGGCTATCGGCAACGCTCGGCAAACTACTTATATTTCCTATTGCGACCTCTCCGTCTCTTACTGCTCTTAAAAACTCTGCAGCATTGTTTACCGGTCTTATTGTTTCTGTGAACACTTTAGATAGTCTTAAGTTATGCAAATCACTTCCTGCAACCAATGTTTTTCCTTTTTCCAAAGCAAGTTCAAGCGTAAACAAATTTTCCTTTTGGCAATCCCCATTTATTTCCAAATAATCGAAAACATCTGAAACCTTATCAAGGTCTTCTCCTGACAAAGGATTCTTTGGTGTAGTTATCCATGTTGGGTGATTTAGCACAGCTATAAGACCTTCTTGATCACATACTTTTCTAAAATTATCTACACCTCTTGCCTTTGCCCTTGATAATTTATAATGCAAGCCTCTTACATCTTTTTGCGTAATCCTAACATTTTCCTGAAATGGATAATCCAAACCCCACACACCAACATGCACAGATTTCTGCCCGGGCACCATTACATCATACTCACACGACATAAATGTTTTACCCTCATACATTTCATTCTTTGTTTCGAACTCTCTTCTTTCCTTGTCAGCATCCACCACATTATGATCCTGTATTGATAATATATCCATCCCACTTAACGCCTGTCTTTTAAGCAAAGATTTCACATGTGCATAAGATTCCTTAACTCCAAGAATCCTAGTTGTACCAGAACCAATAACTTCATTTGAATAAATGCTATGCCTATGTGGGTCCGCCCTAGAACCCCTAATTTTTAATATTTGCACAAATTCAGGCTTATTATCTCTTTCTACAATCCCATACACTTCTGAGACAGCTGAATATTTATCAGATATAAACCCACCGCCAACATCAACAACCGCCTTTGCCAGATTCTCTATTCTTGACATATTAATCACTTGAAAGTGATATCTGATATATAAATCTTTTTAGTTAATTTCACTAAATTTATAAATCAATTCCATAATTATAATAATACTATGATAAAAAACCAACTAAAAACACTTATACTTTTAAGTGTACTAACTGCTTTATTATTATGGATAGGAAGTTTTTGGGGTCGTGCAGGTTTAATTTTTGGTTTAATATTTGCTTTAATAATAAACTTCGGCAGTTACTTTTTTTCTGATAAGATTATCCTTACAATTTATCGTGCAAAAGAAGTTAAAGAAAAAGACAACCCAAAGTTATATCGTCTTGTAAAAGAAGTTGTCCATCTAGCGAAACTCCCTATGCCTAAACTTTACATCATTCCCACCGCTAGTCCAAACGCTTTTGCTACTGGTAGAAACCCAAAACATTCGGCAGTTGCAGTTACAGAAGGCATTTTAAATTTACTCACCGAAAATGAACTAAAAGGGGTAATTGCACATGAGCTTGGTCACATAAAAAATAGAGACATTTTAATCCAAACAATCGCAGCAACTATTGCCGGGGTAATTTCATATATTGCCACTGTTGCAAGATGGTCTGCCATATTTGGAGGGTTTGGCAATGATAGGAACAATAATTTTTTGGAGTTAATTGTGCTAGCGATTCTAGCACCTATAATTGCATTAATCATCCAGCTAGCCATATCAAGGTCAAGAGAATACCTTGCCGATGAAACGTCTGCTAGAACTTTACACAATTCACATTATTTGATCTCTGCATTAGAAAAGCTAGAGCATGGTTCTAAGTTAAAGCCGTTAAGATTTGGAACCGAAGCCACATCATCATTGTTTATAATCAATCCATTCAAGGGCTCAAGTTTAGTTCACTTATTTAGCACCCATCCATCAACTAAAGATAGAATAAAAAGATTAAAGGAGTTAAATATATGATAAAGGTGCTAAAAATATTTTATACAAATATAAGCAAAATTTTTTTATATGGCATATTGTTTTTTTTAAGTCCAACCTTTTTTATTTGGAACAATAGATATACTTTCAAACTTCTTGCAGGATGGAGA
>RFJO01000095.1 GCA_003694495.1 Candidatus Woesearchaeota archaeon | reverse complement strand
TAATTATATATATTTACTTATGTTCATATTATTCATATGGTAAAGATCTTAGTTGTTGATGATGAAAAAGACATCCGGTTATTGTTAAAAACAATTCTCGAGTTAGACGGGTACAAGGTTGTAACTGTCGCGTCCGGGAGGCAGTGTCTTAACAAGTTAAAAAAAGAAAACTTTGACTTAATTCTTCTTGACATAATGATGCCTAAGATGTCCGGTTTTGAGGTGCAGGAAAAAATCAAAAGTGACCCTGAAACCAAAGACATCCCTGTTATCATGATCAGCGCCAGGAGCGACAACTTGGCCAAAGCCATCGCCAAGCACGGCAAGTACCATGTTGATGATTACCTTGAAAAACCCATTTCAAAAAACGAGTTGCTTCGTGCAGTTAGAAGAGCGTTATTAAAATGAAACCTGAGCTAAAAGAGCTTAAGCTGTTAAAAAAAGAGTACGGCGACGTTAAATATTATTTAGACTTCAAGACACCATTTCAGTTATTGGTAGGGGTAATTTTGTCAGCGCAGTGCACAGACGAGGTAGCCAACAGAGTTCTTCAAGAACTTTTCAAGAAGTATAAAACTCCTAAAGACTTTGCCGCAATGCCTTTATCTAAACTTGAAAACTTAATCAAGTCCACTGGCTTTTACAAAAACAAAGCTAAAGGCATCAAAAACGCATCAAAGATGCTTATTGAAAAGTTCCACGGCAAAGTCCCTGACAACATGGAAGATTTGCTAAAACTACCTTCCATTGGCAGAAAATCTGCCAACGTCATTTTACAGAACGCGTTCAACAAAGTTGAAGGCATCGTTGTTGACACTCATGTTGTAAGGTTGTCAAGACGGTTAGGCTGGAGCAGTTCACCCAACGCTGACAAGATTGAACAGGATTTAATTAAAGTATTTCCCAGGAAAGAATGGTTGCATTTACCGCATTTGCTTAAAGCCCACGGCAAAAAGGTTTGCACCTCCAAGCCCAAATGCGACGTTTGCGTTTTATCTTCCTTATGCCCTAAATTAATATAGTTTCCAATAGGATACTAACTTTAGTTTAATTAAATTTATAAATAGTTTAATATTAAAGTCATATTGGTGAAGTATTATGGCTAAATATAAAATTGAACAGGATTTAGACGAATGTATAGGCTGCATGGCTTGCCAGTCAGTTGCAGAAGACTTATGGGAGCAAAAAGAAGTTGACGACGCTTTCAAAGCCGTGCCGAAAAAGACCGAGATTGAAGAAGACGAGCTTGCAAAAGCTAAAGAGTCAGCCGAGATTTGCCCTGTACAGTGCATCCATGTCAAGAAAGTTGAAACTGGAGAAAAGGTAGCATGAAAATTACTAAAGATATGTTGATAAGCGAAGCCATTCAACGGTCTCCTGAATCTATAGAGATCATGATGAAGTACGGCTTACACTGCGTTGGTTGCCATGTCAGCGCGTTCGAATCAATCGAGGACGGTGCTAAGGCCCATGGCATGAGTGATAAAGAGATTGACGAAATGATGAAAGAAATCAACCATGAAGAAGATAAAAGCGCATTAACCCTATCCAAGAAAGCCATTGACGCGTTACGGAAAGAGCTTAAAGACACCAAGAACGGCTTGCGCATATCCAAAGGAAATGAAAACTTCATAACCGAAATCGTTACCAAGCCTTCCAAAGACGACATTGTTCTTGAAAGCAAAGGGTTAAGAGTTTTCATTGAAAAATCTTGTGAAGATAGTTTGAAAGGCAAACGGTTAGACTTCGAAAACGGAGATTATATTATAAAATGAAACGTATTTACCTTGACCACGCTGCAACAACGCCTATGGCTGAAGAAGTTAAGCAAGCCATGGACAATTATTTTGTTAAAGAGTTCGGCAACCCCGGCAGTTTCAATTACTTCGGGTTGAAAGCCAAACAGGCGCTGGCAGATGCAAGGTTAAAGGTATCACAGATCTTAAACTGTTCCCCTAGTGAAATTATTTTTACGGGGTCAGGCACTGAAAGCATTAACCTGGCTATACAAGGCCTTGCAAAAAAGTTCAAGGGCAAGAAAAATCATATTATCACGACCAAGATCGAGCACCATGCCGTTCTTGACACTTGCAAATATTTAGAGAAAGAAGGTTTTAACGTAACCTACCTTGACGTTGATAGGTACGGCGTGCCCGACCTTGAACAGCTTCAACGGTCTATCACTGAACAAACTTTCCTTATCACTATCATGTACGCCAACAACGAGATTGGCACTATACTCCCGGTAAAAGAAATCTCAAAGATCGCCAGGGAAAACAACATCATTTTCCACACTGACGCGTGCCAGGCAGCAGGTTACCTTGACATAGACGTTCAATCTTTAGGCGTGGACATGCTTACATTAAACGGCAGCAAGATTTACGGCCCGAAAGGTGTTGGCGTATTATACAAAAAATCTTCAGTAAACATTGACCCAATAATTTACGGCGGCGGCCAGGAGTTCGGGTTAAGAAGCGGCACTGAGAATGTTCCTTGCATTGTAGGCTTTGCCAAAGCTTTAGAGTTAGTACAAGCAAGCAGGGAACAAGAAGTGTCAAGGTTGTTAAAGCTAAGCAAAAAGCTCATCAAGGGTTTAACCCAAATCCCAGACACAATCCTTAACGGCCATCCTGAAAAACGTTTGCCTAACAACGTCAACATAACTTTCCTTAACGTTGAAGGCGAAGCAGTCTTAGTTTTCCTTGACGAGCAAGGCATTGCCGCAGCTTCAGGTTCAGCCTGCACGTCAAAATCTCTTGAGCCGTCTCATGTTATCTTGGCAACCGGCATGCCTTACGAGGCAGCCCATGGCAGTATAAGGTTCAGCCTGGGCAAGTCTACTACAGAAGAAGACATTGACAAAGTCATCGAAGTCATGCCGAAGATAATTGAACGTTTACGTTTAATGTCTCCCGTAAAGTTAACTTTAAAAGATGTCATGGAGGAAATTGAAAAATGAAACTCAAGCTTGAAGAAACGCCTAACGTAAAATCCAAAAACCAAGCCGAGTCATGGTTTTATTCTGACGAGGTTAAGGAACACTTTTTCCACCCTAAAAACATTTTCACGTCTGAAGAAGAAATCAAAAAATTCAACGCTGACGGCGTTGGCAAGGTTGGCAGCCCTGCCTGCGGCGACATGATGGAGATGTGGATTAAAGTCAAAGACGACCGTATCGTTGAATGCCGTTGGCGCACGTTCGGTTGCGCGTCCGCCATCGCCTCAACTTCAATCTTGTCAGTCATGGTAACCGAGAACGGCGGCATGAAACTTGACGACGCGTTAAAGATTCGTCCGCAAGATATCATAAAACGTCTGGGCGGTTTGCCTAAAAGAAAAATCCATTGTTCCGTGCTGGGTGACAAAGCCTTAAGGGCCGCAATAAACGATTATTTTAAAAAGACCAAACAGTACGATAGGATAGTAGTAGAAGGCGCAAAAGTCATTGACAAGATCACAAAAGTTACTGACAAGGATATTGAAGAAGCTGTCCTTGACGGCGCTGTAACGTTTGAAGAAGTTCAGGAGAAAACTAAGGTTGGTATTCACGACAAAAGTTGCATTCCTGAAGTTAAAGAGTTGATTGAACATTATAAAAAGAAATATTATGGAGAATAAAGAGGTATTAAAATGGAACAAAACTTAAACTGGCTCATTGGCGGCGAAGCCGGCTACGGCATAATGAACGCCGGTCTAGCCTTTGCCAAGACATTGTCAAGGGGCGGACTTTACGTGTTCTCGACAACAGAGTACCCTTCCCTTATCAGAGGCGGCCACAACACTGTTGCTGTAAGGGCAAGCACAAAGGAGTTAAACTCTCACGAGAAAATGCTGGACATTCTGGTTGCGCTCAACCACGAAACTTACGAGTTGCACAAGGACGAAGTTTCTAGAACTGGAATCATAATTTACGACAGTTCAAAAGACGAACTTAAAGCAAAAAACGTGGTAAACATTCCTTTGTTAAACCTTGCAGAACAAGCCAGCAACAAGATCATGCGCAACACCGTAGCTTTAGGAGCTTCGGTTGCGCTTATCGGCTACGACTTAAACCTTCTTAACGGCGTATTGGAAAGCATCTTTTCAAGGAAAGGCAACGAGGTTGTCGAAGCCAACAAGGTTGCAGCAAAGTTGGGCTACGACTTTGCCGGTTCAAACCATGAACCAATATTAAAACTAGAAAAACAAAAAGCACCTAAAAGAATGGTGTTAAACTGCAACGATGCTATCTCTTTAGGCGCATTAAAAGCAGGCTTAAAGGTTTTCGCAGCTTACCCCATGACACCCGGTTCATCAATTTTACACTTCATGGCAAAATACGAACGCGACATGAAGATTCTTGTCAAACACACTGAAGACGAGCTTGCATCAATAAACACTTTAGTTGGTGCAGGTTTCGCCGGTGCAAGAGCAATGACCTCCACATCTGGAGGCGGCGTTGCGTTAATGTCAGAAGGTATAGGTTTGGCGGGCATGACCGAGACACCGTGCGTTATTGTAAACGCTCAGCGTGGCGGCCCATCAACAGGGTTGCCTACCAGGCAGGAACAGTCAGACTTATTGTTCATGATACGTCTTGGCCAGGGCGAGTTTCCGCGTATTGTCATGGCCCCGGGCGATGTTGAAGAAGCGTTTTATGAAACAATAAACGTTTTCAATTTGGCTGACAAATATCAAGTCCCAGCAATCATTCTTACTGACAAATACAACTACGCGTCTTCTAAATCGGTAGAGTTTTTCGACACAAAAAATGTTAAGGTTGAGAGAGGAAAATTGTTGACTAAGGAAGAAGCGTTAAAAGAAACAGATTACAAACGGTACAAGTTTACCAAGGACGGCGTATCTCCACGTTCTATCCCTGGCAACCCCAACACAATATTTAGGGCTACCGGCAACGAGCATTCTGAGTACGGAGATATTACTGAAGATCCTGTTAACAGGGTAAACATCACTGAAAAAAGGTTAAGAAAGCTTCAAGGCATTTTGAAAGATATAAAAAATCCGGTAAAACTTCACGGCCCTGAAAACGCCAAGCTTACGGTTGTCGGCTGGGGCTCAACCAAAGGCCCAATCTTGGAAGCCATAGAAGGGTTGGACGTAAACTTTTTACAAGTGTTATACCCATGGCCTTTCCCGAAAGAAGAGGTTGAAAAAGTGTTAAAAAATAGTAAAAATGTTTTGTTGGTGGAAGGCAACGCTACTGCCCAGCTCGGACAATTAATAAAAGAACAAACTGGTATTGAAATTCAAGAACAACTGTTAAAGTTCAACGGCCACCAATTTTATCCGCATGAAATCAGAACAAAAATTAAAGAGGTGTTATAAAAATGGTAACTATAAAAGATTTAAACACAAGGACCCAGCCAAACTGGTGCCCTGGGTGCGGCAACTACAGTATTTTAACTGCACTAAAAATGGCTGTAGCAGATTTAGGCCTTGACCCTAAAAACGTTTGTTTAACCTCAGGCATCGGCTGCGGTTCGAAGCTTCCACACTGGATAAACACTTACGGCATACATACTATACACGGCAGGGGCTTGCCTGTAGCTACCGGCATACATTTGGCTAACAACAAGCTTAAAGTTGTTTCTATTGGCGGTGACGGCGACGGTTACGGTATAGGTTTATCACATTTTGTTCACAGTTGCAGGCGTAACCTTGACATGGCATACTTTGTACAGAACAACCAAATTTACGGGTTGACCAAAGGCCAAACGTCTCCAACGTCAGACAAAGGCTTCAAAACCGTGTCAACACCTTTCGGCGCTATAGAATGGCCAATTTTCCCGTTATCGTTAGCTATTGAACAAGGCGCCACGTTTGTAGCTAGAGGTTTTGCAGGAGAGATTAAACATTTAACTGAACTGATGAAACAAGCTATTCAACACCCAGGGTTTGCTTACATTGACATTTTACAGCCTTGCGTAACGTTTAACAAGAAAAACACTTACGACTGGTTCAAGAAACGGGTTTACAAACTTGAAGAGACAGGCCATGATCCTACAGATAAAAGTGAAGCGTTAAAGAAAGCAGACGAGTGGAACGCTTATTATGACGACAACATACCTATAGGATTATTTTACAAGAAAGACCACGAGCATTACCTTGAACGTTATGAGTATATTAAAGACAAGCCCCTAGTTGAGCATGACATAAGCAATGTAGACATTACAAAGATTATGGAAGATTTTGTTTAATCTAAATTTTTTTCTTAAATTTTATATAAGATTAGTGATTTTGAAATCTCTATGAGATACTTATCCGGTGATGAAGAGAAAACAGCTCTTGAACATATTTGCAACGCTGTAGTTATTGCGCAAAACGCAACATGCGAACGTTCAAAATGCGGCGCTGTGATTGTTCAAGGAGACGAAGTTATCGGGCAAGGTTATAACAGCCCTCCCGGAGATTATGAAAGCCAAAGACGGTGTTCTTGTTCAAAAGCTTCGTACCATAAAAAAGTTACAGACAAAACTTGCTGTATTCACGCTGAACAACGCGCAATAATGGACGCGTTAAGAAACAACCCTGAAAAAGTTGCAGGTTCAAGGTTGTACTTCATCCGGCTTGACACTGATGGAAATGTTTTGAAAGCAGGTAAACCTTACTGTACAATCTGCAGCAAAATGGCTCTTGATGTTGGAGTTGCCGAGTTTGTGTTATGGCATGAAGAAGGTGTTTGTGTTTATGGCACAGAAGAGTATAATAGGCTTTCTTTTGAGTTTGGGGATGGGTGTGGTTATGGGCGATGTGTATAGTTATATCTACGATTTGCTTACATAGTTAGATCGCCACTAAAATAG
>RFJO01000094.1 GCA_003694495.1 Candidatus Woesearchaeota archaeon | reverse complement strand
CCTGCTTGTTTTTTTGTTCCAAACTCTGACAAGCTCCTCACAGTCAAGTCAGCTTTTGGAAACTTCTCTTTAAGATATTCTTCCATATCTGGAACAAGTTGAGGGGTAGATATTGTTGCTGTTATCCCACCTTTTAAGCTAACATCCTTTTCGAATAGGTCGCCTTTTGTAACATAATTGTTAATAATGATACCTAAAGCAATAACAACTAGCAATATTGGTATTACAAAAAGCTTCTTATAATGCTTATTATATGTATGAGTAAGTTTCATTCTCTATGAAGGAACTAACATTCATTTAAATACTTTTTCTTAAACCTAAACAAAAAGTTTATTAATCTGTTTATTTAAGAAAACAATAATGGTAAAAGAGGATGTTCTAATAGAGATTGATAACTTAATAAAAAAGTTTGGAAAAAAGCTAGTTTTAGACCGTATCAACCTAAGCATTTTAGATGGAGAATTTTTTGGCATAGTTGGTTTAAGCGGTTCAGGCAAAACTACATTACTCAACATCCTTGTTGGTTTCTGGGAACCAACCATTGGAAGAATAATTTACAACCACAACAAAATTGTTCGCAAAAACAAAAGTTATATCAGACAAATCTTTGGGTTTGCCACTCAAGCAGGTTCAGTTTATCCCCAATTAACAGTTGAAGAAAATTTAAGATACTTTGGCCATTTATTCAACATGCGCGGGTCTGATATTAAAGAACGCACCGAGATCTTGCTTGACCTTGTTGAACTTACTGGTGCAAACAAAGTCTTGGCAGGTGAATTATCAACTGGAATGCAAAGGAGGCTAGACATAGCCTGCGCCTTGATTCACAATCCTAAAGTATTAATTTTAGATGAGCCAACAGAAGACCTAGATCCTGTATTAAGAAAAGAACTGTTAGCATTATTAAAACGTATCAACGATGAAGGCACTACTATCATAATGACATCCCACTTATTAAACGACCTTGAAACAGTTTGTGACAGGATAGCCATCCTTCATAACGGTTACGTTATTGATGTTGATTCACCAGATGGCTTAAAATCAAAGTATTCTAAAAATGAAGAGATTCACTTAATTTCTAATCCTGGAGATTATAAAACCATTTTAAGCAAGCTAAATTCATCAAAGATATCTAAATATGTTATAAAACGCAAGAAACTTGTGCTTTATACAACGGATGCTGAAGATTTGCTAAGTTCATTGTTAAAAGTATTAGCTCAATTAAAAGAAAAGATTGAAGATTTAATGGTAACACGTCCATCAATGGAAGAAGTGTTTGAAGCCATCACAAAAAGGTGAAATTATGTTAGGCATATTTAAAAAGAGGGAACGAAGAAGGCTATACTCAGACAGAAAAATAGTGAAAGAAAAAGTAAAAAAAGATTTTGAATCATTAAAGAACGCCAATCAACTTAGACCTCAGGCATGGTACAGTTTTCTTACCAAATTATTTAGTTTAATTATAAAGAACTACAAACTAATGATTCGTTCAAAGACATCTTCTTTAATCTTCTTTTTTGGTCCTTTATTGATTGTTTTCCTCCTAGCTATTGGCTTTAACACATCCACTGTAAGCAACATTAACATTGGCGTTTTTTCTGAAGCATACTCTCCACTAACAGAAACAATGCTTGCTAACCTATCAGATTCACAATTCAATGTTAATAAATTCAACAGTGCCCAAGAATGTGTAGACGCGATTAAGTATCAGTCATACCATTTATGCCTAATTTTCCCGCCAAACATGGTGCTTGACAATTCCGGTAACAACAACATTGAGGTTTACGTTGATAATTCAAGAATAAACCTTGCACATATGATCATTGAAAAACTATCATCTAAGGTTGAATTACGTTCAAGCGAGTTAAGCAGCGGCATTGTAAGCCAAATTTTAGGTGCTGTTGATAATATTAACAAGGAAGCCAACCAGCAAAAAAGCCAGATTGAAGCACTTGAAACAAACAACAAAAATTCTCAAGCAAAATTAAACAACATTCTGTTAGAGTTTTCAGACTTTAACTTCGACTATTCTGCTCTTGATTTAAGTTCTTCATTAGATGAAATTGAAGATATCCGTGACAGGTACAACTTAAGCTCAACTGTATTTTTAGATTTAAAAACTAAACTTAACGCAATCAAGACTCAATACAACGCATTGGCAGGCAAAATTGATGAAACAAAAACCAACGTTGACGAGATCCAGTCAGGCATTTCTACAATCCCTACCTATTTAAATGCAGACAAAACAACCATAGGTTCAATTAAAACAAGCAACCAAAACATCATCAACAACATCAACACAATCAAGATTACAAACGTTGAAAGCATTGTATCTCCATTAAGAACAACAATTAAGCCTATCAGCCTAAAAAACAGCTATCTCATTTTTACGTTCCCAACAATACTTATTCTTCTAATAATGTTCGTAGCTTTATTAATGAGCACAACAGCAATCATTAGAGAAAAGAAATCCATGGCATATTTTAGGAACTTCATCACTCCTACATTTGACGGCATGTTCCTTATTGCACAATACTTAAGCGACATCAGCATTATTTGTTTACAGCTGCTTATCATTTTAGGCGTTGCTTCAATATTCATCCAGGGGATCCCTTTAAAAATTTACGCCATTGCCGGCGGCGTATTATTGCTTTTAGCCTCAATTTTCATATTTATTGGGCTTATAGTAGGCTACTTATTCAAGTCTGAAGAAAGCGCTACAACTGGTGCAATCTCCATAGGCTTAATCTTTTTACTATTTTCCAACGCAATCCTTCCCTTAGAAACTCTTAAAGGTTTACTAAGAGAAATTGTATTTTACAATCCGTTCGTTCTTGGCGAAACAATCCTAAAACGACTTGTATTATTTGAATCCGGGCTAAGTAGCATTTATCAACCTTTATATTTCCTACTTGCTTGGCTCGGCATAGCCATGATAACCGCAATAATTGTAAATATTATAGCCAAAAAGATTAGATAACTACTAAAAAGTGACATCAAAACGAAACATTTATAAATAAGTGGCAAACTTCTTTGAAATTAACAAATTAATAGGAGATGAATTAACATGATTGTACAGGAATCATTTTTGAAAAAGTTAAAGTCTGCATTTGATTTAAACATTTATGAGGTAAAGATATGGACAGCATTATTGTCAAGGGGTGTTGCTACTGCTGGTGAGCTTGCTGACATTTCAGGCGTACCTAGATCAAGATCTTATGACGTTCTTGAATCTTTAGAGAAGAAAGGTTTTGTTGTCATGGAACTTAGCAAGCCAATAAAATATGTTGCAATTCATCCAGAAGAAGTTATTTCAAGAGTAAAAACATCTATCCAGAAAAAAGCTGAAGAACAGATTTCTGAACTTGATGAGCTTAAAGATAAACAAATTTACAAAGAAATTGAGTTATTGCACAAGCAAGGTATTGAAAAAATTGACCCAACAAATATTAGCGGCCTTATCAAGAGCAGAAAAAATATTTACGACCAATTAAAATCTATGATCACAAACGCAAAAGAAAGTGTGCTTATTGTTACAACAGATTCTGGTTTACAAAGGAAAAGTGACGCGTTAAAAACTGCACTAAACAAGGCTAAAAAGAAAGGCGTAGATTTAAGAATATTGTCAAACATTGACGCAAAATCTATCCCAAAAAACATTTTAAAGTTAGCAGATATTAGGGTTAACAAAAGCAAGGAAGCAAGGTTTGTTATCACTGATAATGAGCAGATCCTTTTAATGTTAAACCATGACAGAGACGTTCACGAAAACTACGACGTTGCTGTATGGTTAAAGTCTCCATTTTTTGCATCGACTTTAAAAGATATGGTTGACAAAAATTGGAACAAGCTTAAGCCTTTAAATTAATCAAAAGGTTTAAAAACATTATATCTATTTCTTTTTAGTTATGGCAAACCTATTATCTAGCCTTCATCCGCTTGAAAGAAAGCTTTTACCTCATTTGAAAGATAATGCTAGCTTAGATGAATTGGTAAAATCTTCAGGCATGCAAGAAGTTGAAGTCATGCGTGCATTACAGTGGCTTGAAAACAAAGGTGTGTTAAAGATAAACCTTAATGTGAAAGAGGTTGTTGAGTTAGACACTAACGGTGAAAAGTATAAAGAAAAAGGTTTGCCAGAGATAAGGTTATTAAAAGAACTTAAAAATGGGGATAAAAAAATCTCAGATTTAAGCTTGGATAAAGATGAAATTAACATTAGCATTGGGGCGTTAAAGAAAAAAGCTGCAATAAACATTTCAAAAGACGGCAATGAACTAAAGTTAAGCATAACTGAGCAAGGTAAAAAACTTTTAGACAAAGAATCTTTTGAAGAAAAACTGTTAAATGATCTCCCTTTAGAATTAAGCAAACTAAAACCTGAAGAGAAGTTTGCTTATGACAATTTAAAGAATAGAAGAAACATAATTAAGACAGAGATTGTGAAGCACAGAACTATTTCATTGACCGCAAGAGGCAAAGAATTATTAAAACAAAAGTTTGACGAAAAAGATGTTATCGAGAAGCTTACATCTTCAATGATCAAAGATGGTTCATGGAAAGGCAAAACATTCAGAGCTTACGATATAAAGGCAACTGTGCCAAAACTATTTGCAGGCAAACGGCAGCCTTACCTTATATTCTTAAACGACATTCGTTCAAGGCTTCTGGCTTTAGGTTTCAAAGAAATGAAAGGTCCTTTAATAGAAACGGAGTTTTACAATTTTGACGTTTTATTCCAACCGCAGAACCATCCTGCAAGAACCTGGACCGACACATACCATTTAAAAAACCCAGTTTATGGTAACTTGCCTAAAAAGAATGTTGTAAATGCAGTGAAAAACGCTCACGAAAACGGTGCAAACACCGGTTCAAATGGTTGGGGTTACAAATGGGATCCTAAGATTGCTTCACAGTTAATGCCAAGGGCACACGGTACAGCCATCTCTGGCAGAACCATTGCTAACGGTATAGAAGTACCAGGCAAATATTTTGCCATTGCCCGTTGTTACAGGCCTGACGTTTTAGATGCTACACACCTAATCGAGTTTAACCAAATGGAAGGGTTTGTAGCTGACGATTCAATAAACTTCAAAACATTGCTAGGTATACTTAAGCAGTTCGCAATAGAAGTTGCTGGCGCTGAAAAAGTAAAATTTTATCCTGATTATTATCCGTTCACTGAACCGTCTGTCCAAATGTCAGCCAAACACCCTGAACTGGGTTGGGTTGAGTTTGGCGGCGCAGGCTTATTCCGTCCGGAAATGGTAGAGCCGTTAGGCGTAAACGTTCCCGTGATGGCTTGGGGGCTTGGCATTGACCGGCTTGCAATGTTTAAGTTAGGTATAAATGATATTAGATATTTGTTCAGCAGCGATTTAAAATGGTTAAGAGAGATGGGGGTTGTTTAGATGCCTACGATAGACATTTCATTCAAAGACTTAAAAAACCTTATGGGCGCTGAGATAAGTTTTGAAGAATTGGAAGATCAAGCTATTTTGTATGTAAAAGGTGAGATTGACGGTTTTGAAGATGATGAAGTTAAGGTTGACTGTAAAGAAACCAACCGTCCAGACTTATGGTCAACTGAAGGCATGGCAAGGCAAATCGCACCATTTTACACAAAAAAGAAAGGCGTGCCTAAGTATAACGTCAAGAAAGGCAATTACCAAGTTCACGTTGACAAAAGCACATCCAAAGTTAGGCCAGCCTTTGTGGCGGCGGTTATAAAAAACGTCAAAGTCACTGACTACTTAATTAAACAAGCTGTACAGTTGCAAGAAAAAGTTTGCATGACATTCGGAAGGAAACGTAAAGAAGCTGCCATAGGTTTATACGACCTTGACAAGTTAAAGTTTCCATTATATTATAAAACCGTTGAGCCAGAAAGCATAAAGTTTGTTCCATTAGGTTTCAAGATTAAAATGACCCCTGGTGAAATACTTGAAGACCATCCTAAAGGTCAAGAGTATGGTACACTGATTAAAGGTTACAAAAGGTACCCATTAGTTATTGATTCAAACAACGAAGTTGCATCTTTACCACCAATAATTAACTCAGATTATACTGGAAAAGTTACCGAAGATACAAAAAACTTGTTCGTTGAAGTAACAGGTTACGATCTTGAAACTGTCAAAGTTGCTTTAAACGTCATGGTTGCTGCATTAGCTGACAGGGGCGGTTTAATTGAAAGTGTAGAAATAATTTACCCTGACAAAAAAGTTATCACTCCGGACTTTACACCAAAGAAAAAAACAGTCAGCCTTCCAAGATTGCAAAAGCTCTCAGGCTTGAATTTAAGTAACAAAGAAATAAAAGAGTTGTTAGAGAAATCTGGTTATAATGTTAACATTAAAAAAGACACAATCGAAGTCGAGTATCCGTCTTACCGTCAAGACATCTTGCACGATGTTGACGTGATTGAAGATTTATTAATAGCATACGGGTACAACAAGATTGAACCAGTCATTCCCGACATATCCACGGTTGGCAACCTTGACAAGTTTGAAGTTTTTTGCGATAAGGTAAGGAATTTCATGGTAGGTTTAGGTTGCCAGGAACTTTTAACTTTCACTTTAAGCAATAAAGACACTTTGTTTGAAAAAATGAACGTAAACGAGTTCCCTTGCGTTGAGATAGCCAACCCTGTAAGCTCCCAATGGTCAGTTTTAAGAAACTGGGTGCTTCCGAGCATGATGGAATTCTTAGGAAAAAATTCTTCACAAGAATATCCTCAACACGTTTACGAGGTTGGCGACGCTGTTGTGTTAGATGAAAATGAAGAAACCAAAACCAAATCAATCAAACGCCTTGCCTGGGCATACGCCGGCAAAGACGCCACGTTCACTTACGCCAAACAAGTTTTAGATTTTTTGCTTAACGGCCTTAAAAAAAGTTACGACATTGTTGAAGTTGAGCACAGTTCTTTCATAAATGGAAGAGTTGGAAGGGTTGTTGTTGACGGGAAAAAAGTTGCGTACATTGGAGAAGTTAACCCTCAAGTTATAGAAAACTTCGGCATAAAACTTCCCGTTGTTGCGTTTGAGCTTAACTTAACTGATTTATACGAGTTACTTGACGAATTTAAATAACACTTTTTCAAAGTTAACTATCTTATCACCCACAACTTCAATATTATCTTTTTTCAAAAGTTTAACCTTTTCTTTTTTTCCTAGGACATAACCTCCAACATTTCCGTTTGCATGCACAACTTTATAACATGGTATATTTATCAAATCCTTATTTTGCTTCAGTGCCTGACCAATAACCCTATAACATTTAACATTAAGAGCTTTTGCAATTTCCTTATACGTTGTAACTTTGCCATAAGGCACTGTTTTCACAAGCTCGTACACTTTAAACTTGAGCAACATAAACTTTAAAAGCATTAAACTCGTTAAGTATTTTATGGAATATGATCTAGAATTGGACAGAATTGTAAAAAACATCAATAAGCTTAAAGCTAAAACAGTTTGCTTACAACTTCCTGACGGTCTAAAGCCTGAAGCTACAAAGATAGTTGATTATTTAACTTCACATACAAAAGCAGAAATCTTAATTTGGGCTGACACATGTTTTGGTTCATGCGACATTCCTAAAGTAAATGTGGACTTGTTAGTGCACTTTGGCCACAACAAATGGGGCATGCTTGAACATGGCTAAGGCAATATTTCTTGACAGGGACGGAGTAATAAACAAAGAAGTTCAGTTTGTCGCCCGGCCAGAAGAGTTTCATCTACTGCCAAACACAATTGAAGCTTTAAAGTTATTAAACAAAACAGACTACAAGCTTATCATAATTACAAACCAGTCTGGCATGGGCTACGGTTATTATACTGAAGAAAATTATAATGCTGTAACTGACAAAATGTTAAAACTCTTTGCTGAAGAAGGCATTCGCATAGATGACATTTTTTATTGCCCTCACCGTTACGAAGAAGAGTGTAACTGTCGCAAACCTAACACCGGCATGCTTAAAAAAGCCAAAGCAAAATACGACATTGATTTTAGCCAGTCTTGGCTTATTGGTGACAAAACATCCGACATAAAAGCTGGCGAGAACATTGGCGCAAAAACAATTTTAGTATTAACTGGGGCAGGCGGTAAAGACAGCCGGTACGATATAAAGCCAGACTATGTTGCTGCAGATCTTCTAGAAGCTGCATATTTTATACTCGAAAAGTAATATTTATATATGGTTTTAAGTTATTTAGCTTATAGGAGGATTAAAAATGAGTAATGAAATGAGCAAAGATGAACAAATTGGTATGCATAAAGGTTCTTTGGCAGTGTTAGCAAAAGAAAGAGAAGAGTTTCTAAGGTTACTTAACATTGTAGAACAGCTTATGCAAGCGCACATAAAAGCTTTAAAAGAACTTGGTGTAGATTTAGAAGCACAAGCTAAAGAACAATTTGAAAATAAGAAAGATACCGATTTATCAGAAAGGCTAGGTTGAAATGCTGGAAAAGATTGACAGGAACTACTTTTTTTTACTTTCCTTAAACGTTCTTGAGCTAGAAAAGTTAAACTTGCTTCTCACATATTCAGGGCTAAAAAATGGTAGCCTTGTAAGATATTCAAGCAAGAAAATTGATTTTAAAGGCTTGCATGGCAGGGTAAGGCATTACGACCTTGAGCATAAGATTTTGTTTTTAGGCAAAGATGACTACTGGTTGGAAAAATTGGATAACAGTTTTTCTAAAGTAATAAGATTGATTAACATTGATAATGCGTTAAGAAACGATTACTGGCTTAAAGAATACAAAAAATCAACTTACGAGCTAGGCGTCTCTTTAGGCTACCCAGTTTCAGCCGTGGAATACTTTACCAACGAATATCACGAGGCAATTGTTAAAGGAGGCATTGACATTGTAAGTTCTGCAAGAAAAAGGGTTGAAAGTTTAGGCAAACCATTAAGTTATTTCATGCCTTACGTTCCTTCTGAAAAATACTTCAAGCTTGAGGTTTCGTTAGCAAAAGAGTGGCAAAATTTTATTAAAAAAAATTACCCTGAGGCGTATTTTAAGATTTTGGTAGATTTTATTGTGTAATATTTAATAAGAACAAAACATACTTATTTTAATTTCTTATGGGCAATATAGATTACTATAACAATTTCCAAGAATATAACTACAGGTCTAAGCAACCTTACCATATCTGCATAATACTTAGCAGTACCTATAAACAATGTAACTAACCCTCCTAACATAAACCCAGTAAATATCCATTCATTTATGCTCTTAGGCTTTATTGGCAACCAGAGTGCTAAAGCTATTGCAGCCAAACCAAATATTGTTGAGATTATGAAAACAACCATGTTATGCTTTTCTCTAGCCTTATTCATATCTCTTTGACAATAATTACACTTAATATCTTCAACACATCCGTTACGGTTATAAGAATACTCTGGGAACCCGCCATTTTCACAATCTGGCAGATCTACTTCAGAACAATTTGCAGATAGTCCTTTAACCGATGGTGGAGCATCACGTTTACAATAATCTTCATACTTTGGTGCGGGATATATCGCATCAACTAAAGTGTTTACAAATATTGCAAACAGTACAGCAATGACAAATATAATCAGCACTCTTCTGATATCAGCCATAATTTTGACTTACCTTTCTTTCTATATAAATATATCTGCTAGAGTTAAGGATCAAGAAAACGCCGCGGCCCGGATTCGAACCGGGATATCCCGAAGGAAACAGGATTTCCAGTCCTGCGCAGTACCAGGTTGTGCCACCGCGGCAATTATAACTTTGTAGAACATCTGTCCTATATATAATTTTTGGGTTATAGGAGGCTTTACCTTATAATATTTATATGAAAATAGAACACTTCACATGCAATACATTCCAGCCAAAGTTAAATAAATTTAGTGTAAACATTCTAACAACATTATTCATCAATAGGATTAGGTCTTACAACAAAAAGGTTTATATATTGTTTAACCTCCACTAATTTTAAGCTCCGGTGGTGTAGTTCGGTCAATCATTCCGGCCTCTCGAGCCGAAGACCCGAGTTCAAATCTCGGCCGGAGCATTTTCGAAATTAATTTAAATTCTTCTTACCAACCAAATAACATGAAAAGAACAATTATAATTTTGGCCTTATTGCTTTTAATTGTCGGGTGTTCACCTGAACAAGTTGTAAAAAGCACTATCCAAGACGAAGTTAGTGAAGCTGCAAGGACAACAGCAAGGCAAGCTGCGAGCGCTGCAGTTGAACAAGCTGACAAAGCTGCGCAAGATTTAGTCAATTTCGAGTGTACAGTTGCCGGCATGCAGACATTTTATTTTCTTAAGAACAAAGCAAAAATAGTTTCGGCAGGCAGGGAATCATGGTTAACTGAAGATGGTTCATACGTTCAGCAGGAAGTAAACGGCAAAACATACCTTGTCAAGTTTCCCCCTACGCAATCAGAGATGTCATTTTCGAGCATGATGAAGATGTACGAGTATTCCAAGCATGACAAAAACTATGACTGCAAACTTAACACAGTTACTGAAGACATGGTCAAGTTGCCAGATTATGAAGTTATAACCAATGAAGAAATGGCCCAGATGGCATTACAGGGTATGGGAAACATTGGTTTAAATTAATTTTTTATTTATTTTTTATAACAATTAATT
>RFJO01000093.1 GCA_003694495.1 Candidatus Woesearchaeota archaeon | reverse complement strand
TTCATGGGACGAATTCCAAAAAAGGAACCAATTAAGAAATAGGCTGCTATTTATCCAGGAAACAGTAATAAAATCTATAAGGAACCATTTCGAAAAATTAGAAAAAGGGGTGATGTATAATGGTTGATCTTAGATTAGAAACAATAAGTATGATATTTAGCCAACAACTTAGAAACCTGCCAACAAAAAGAGAGGTGAAAAAAAATGGAAAATATATACATAAAAGATGAAAGAGAAATTTTGCTGGAAAATGATGAAATAAACATAATAGAAGAAGCATTCATGCAAGGCTATTGTGGGGCCATTTAATCACTAAAAAATAGTACATTTTATATACTAGTTCTATTCTCTTTTTTTTCCTAAAAATGATAAAGTCTAAATTGAAATCCTTGAGTTTGGCAGTTGCTTTGGCGTTAGCGCCTGCAACAGTTAAAGCAAACACAAACAAACCAAATGTTCAACAAGTGAAAACAACTAAACCTAATAGAGATATCCAAAAACCTAACCTGGAACAAAGAATTAACTCCTATGAAAATAAATTTGAAAAACATGTAATCCTAGATAAAAAAATAACATATAATACTAAATGGTGGGAATATCTGATATATATACCATTAGCATATGCAACAACCGTGCTTTGGCATGAAAGTGGGCATGCGGTTGTAGCAAAAGCGTTCGGATATAAAGAAATTAAACTAATGCCGCCAAACTTTAAGAAAGGTTACATCCTATCTGTACAAGCTAAGATGCCAACTAAGCCAACAACACTAGAAACAGATATTTTTGCTGGGTCTGGAGTGGCTTTTACAACTTTAGGAAATGTTGCATTAACAACACTTTTAAGACATGACGCTGTGCCGAAAAAACTTAGGCCGTTTGTTGCGACAACTTCGTTAATGATGATGTTGGATAGATGGAGGTATGTTTTAACTTCTGCAAAGAATCATTTTTTCTATAAATCATATAAAGGTGATGATATAGATATGATTATCTCAAACCATTATAAAAGCAAAAGAGGAAAAGATATAGCTTATGGTGTTTTAACTGGATTGACACTACTAGAAATGGGGTTAAGATACGAAGAAATTAAATATCTTGTTTATACAATAATCGGAAGAGAAGAAAAAGTTGAAAGAAATGAAATTTATGTAAGAGCTACACCAATTTATAGTGGCGCTATGTTAAATGTCAGCGGAAATTTTGATGAGAATAAATTGTTAAAGTGATGGACAACTTCCTGAGCTTCCCGTAATAATTACAGTACCACAACAGGACGTGGGCTTATTTCACTTCGGTGTTCGGAATGAGAACCGGTGGGTCCAAGCCACTTTGGTCGTCCATCAAATATTAGATATTGAATGCCTTCTTTATAAAGCTTTTGGTGAAAAAAAGTTAACATATATAAATCCAAAAATATAAGTTTAATTATGCTTATAAATTATAAAAGGTTTTCTGCCATGGATGATTCTACTTCTTATATGAAAATAGATAAACTAAATATCCATGTATATATCTCAGTGATAGCAAACCAAAATAATAACAGTTACCTTGCAATAATAAAACCAGCAGAAGATACAAAAAATAAAGTTGTGAGGCCGGTTTTGTCAAAATGGTTAAAAGAAAATGTTGAAGAAAAACTTGTTGCCTGTTCACATTACCATGATTATTACCCATGGCTGAAAAAAGAGTTTGATGTAGATTTTATTAACAGAAAGCTCTTGAAAAAATATTCACAAAATGTGGTCAACAGGTTCTTGTTGGCAGATGAAGATGCAAGGCAAAGAACAAGGCTGGCCAGAGCAATGTTCTCTGAAGAATCTGAACATTATGCTGATTTTTTTAAGCCGAATAATAACTATCATGAGAATATTGAAGTATTACTTAACGCAATAAAAAAAGGAAATAAAATTCTTGATTTAGGAATTGTGTTTAATATTGTGGGATGGTAAGTAACCAAAATATATTTAAAAACTAATAATCTTAAATTACTTATGAAAAAAATATATCTAATATTCTTATTATTACTTATCCCTCTCGCATTTTCACAGCCAATTGCTGAAACAGTTCAAAATAAATTAACTATAGAATTTCATGCTGTTACCGGCACAGATATAATCACATTAGATCTACCAAAATATTTTGGCAAAGATGCAGAATTTGTGCATAACCATCCGGAACATGTTGATATTAGCATAGACCCTAATACACATATAGCAACGCTTAGATCAAAAGACCCTAATTGGCGTGGCATTGAAACAGTAATATTTGCAACAGAGATGAAATACTTGAATGAAACTGAAGAAAAAGGAGGTGTGTTGTTGCCAAGAAATGTTACAAAAGTAAAAATAAATGTGTCAAAAGAACAGATTGCATTAGAGAACGATGCGTTTACTCAAACACAATTTGAAACTATACTCGGAAACCTTACTTCTGAACCGGTTGATGTGAAAAAAATTTTACAAAACACTAGCCTGACTTTAGAAATAAATAATCAACTTAAATTTAATGTTTCATATAAAAATGGTTTGCCAGACTTAAAAATGATGTGGCAACTTAGACCTAACAGCAACATGACTGCAGCCAATTATGATGAGGTCTCAGATTTTGTAACTTTCACAGTAATTATTTTTTTACTATTTGCGTTAGTTGTATTGATTCTTTACATATATTATGGATATTCTGAAGATATAGAAAAAACATTGTTCGCACCAAGAAAAATAAAGAAAGATGTGCAAACAAAAATATTAAATGAAAAAAATATTGCAATAAGAGAACTCGGTCTAATACAAAGAAGGTTAAGAAAAGAGAAACCAATAAAACTTTACAGGGAATGTACAACCA
>RFJO01000092.1 GCA_003694495.1 Candidatus Woesearchaeota archaeon | reverse complement strand
TTACAGATTTGTGTTCAGTATTAAAAATAAAAGAAGAAGGCCTTCTTAAACCGGTAAATGAGTTAAACAAAGTATTGTTTTATTATTTCATATTAATCATATCCATTGTTGTTTTAGTGTCTTATGTATCTGCTAAACATTTCACTAACCCGTTGATAAGGCTTAAGAATATAGCAAAAAGGATAAGCCAGGGTGATTTTAATGTAAAAGTTAATAAAACAACCAACGATGAAATCGGCGAGCTTTATGATATTGTAAAAATAATGAAGAATAATCTTAAAGGAAGAAAAGAGTCGCTTGAACTGAAATTAAATAAAAGTACTAAAGAGATTAAGAAAAAAAATGAAGAACTGCGTAAAAGCGAACTTGCATTGTATAATATTATGGATGACTTGGAGAAGGCTAACAAACAAATTTTAAATGAAAAGAAATTAATTGAACAAAAAGTTAGAGAAAGGACTCTGGAGTTGAGAAAAGCTTATAATAAACTAAAAAAACTTGATGAGGCAAAGAACGAGTTTATTTCTATAGTTTCGCATGAACTTAAAAGCCCGTTGTTTCCGGTTTTAGGTTTTATCGAACTTATGCTGAAAGGCGAAATGGGAAAATTAACAAAGCAACAAAAAGAAAAGTTGAAATTGGTTTACAAAAATGCTTCAGACCTTTTAAAGTTAATTGAAGACATGCTTACATTGTCAAAGCTGGATTTAAAAAAGCTTAACCTTGAAATTAAAAATGTAAACTTGGCAAATCTTGCAAAATCTATCAAAAATTCGTTGAAACCAGTGGCAGAAAAATATAAAGTAAATATAAAGTATAACGGGCCAAGGAAGCTTATGATAAAAGCTGACGAGTTTAGGGTTAAAGAAGCTATAACAAACATTGTTAGAAATGCAATATTGTATAACAAAAAAAACGGCTCGGTTTTGGTAAATGTTGATAAAGAAAAAGGTTATGCTGTTGTTACAGTAAAAGATACAGGCATAGGCATACCAAAAAAAGAAATGGATAACCTTTTCAACAGGTTTTATCAAGTTGAAAAAGCTGCCGTGAGAAAACATGAAGGATCTGGACTAGGGTTGTCTATAGCAAAAGGATTGATTGATTTGCACAAAGGAAAAATTGAAGTTGAAAGCAAGTTCGGCAAGGGTACAATGTTCAAGATATATTTACCAATAAAAAAGGAGGCATAAAAATGGATAAGAAGATTTTAATAGTTGACGACAGAACTGACACTGTAGACCTAGTAACTTTTGCGCTTAATAAGGCAGGGTATATAACATATTCTGCAAACACTGGCCCAAAGGCGTTGCAAATGTTAAAAAAATATGACATAGATCTTGTAATCCTGGACATTATGATGCCGGGAATGTCTGGTAAAACTGTGCTTGAAAAGATTAAAAAAGATAAAAAACTCAAGAAAGTAAAGGTTATAATGCTTAGTGCAATGAGACTGGAAGAAGATGAAAAGAAAGAGTTTATAAAAATGGGCGCAGACGAGTTTCTGTCAAAACCTATCTCAATATCCATATTAGAAAAAATTGTAAAAAAAACCTTAGCAAAAAAATAAGTCTAATTGGAATAAAATTTTCAAAATGATTTTTATAGATTAACTTTTATAATGACTTTTATGCAATATAAAAAAGCTAACAATGAAGAACTAGAAGAACTTTTACAAATGTATAAAGATGTGCAAAACTTTAAGCCTCGCGGATTTATTGAGTCGATGGGCCTGTTTAACCTAAGGTATGAACTTTATGATCTAATACAACAGCAATTATATAATCATGAAGATGTGAAACTAATAAGAGAAGTCATTTATGGAAAAAAATAGCGTCAAGAATTTTTTTTGAAAATTTGCTTATGATTTCTAAATTATCTAGAATATTTTCTTTGCCTGCATCGTATATTGCTAGATAATTAAAACTTTTGGGTTCCAAACCAATCGTCTTGCAAACAACATAAGCTACAGCTTCAGCCTGGATCTCTTTGGTTTTTGTAGAACATTTTGAATCTTTATGCATTAACGCATGGGCCAGCTCATGGACTAAAGTGTTTATCTGAGTGTTAATGCTTTTTGAAGAGTTTATTACGATTGTGTTGCCTCTATTAAAACCGTAAAAGTTGTCGTTAAGTTCTTTAAACGTAACCTTAATGCCTGTATCAGAACAATAAGATAACAGATTGTTAAGCCAATGTCGTTTTGACTCGCCTTTAATGTCTATATCAAGCCTAGGCAAGGGTTCGCCTTTTGTCTGGGATATGTCAAAGACTGAAACTGGTTTGAAATAAATAATTTCATCATCTTCAATGATTATCGGCGCGAGAATCTTTATGGCTTTCTCGCCTTTCTTAATCTTCCGGTTTAGCCGTTTCCAAGTAGTGTAGCCAGCAACCTTGGTAGCTTTAGGATACTGAAAATATATCAAAAGCTGGTTGTAATGAGAATAGTTCCAAAACCTTGACATGACGTTCAAATAGTCCTTGAAAAATGTTGAACGCTTAACCCTATCTGTTTCTGTTGCAAGATGTTTGACCTTATTATGTATGTCTTTCAATTTGAGCATAGAAAAATGACATAAATTAAGTAATATAAATCTAAAGCAAATATTCAGCCAGGATTTCTAAAAAATTGAAAAATTTTATAAACTAACCATCACACTGCCAAAATATGGCGCTAAATATCATAGGCATTGGGTTGAATGATGAAAAGGATATCACATTGAAAGGCCTTGAGTTAGTTAAAAACTCTGATGAAGTTTACCTTGAAAGTTATACTTCTAAACTGCAATGTGAGATTAGTGAACTGGAAAAACTTTATGGAAAAAAAGTTAACCTGGCAAATAGAGAGATTGTTGAACAAAAAGCTGAAGATGTGCTTTTAAATCCTGCAAAAGAAAAGAATGTTTCGTTGCTTATTATAGGGGATGTGTTCGCTGCAACGACACATGTGGATCTTATGCTTAGGGCTAAGCAATCGGGGATAAAAGTGAACATTGTGCATAATGCGTCTGTATTAACAGCAATAGGCATAACTGGGTTGTCGTTGTACAAGTTTGGCAAAACTACATCAATACCGTTTGAAAATGAAAATGTTGAAACGCCGTATAATGTGATAAAAGAAAACAACAAAATGCATACTTTAATACTGCTTGACCTCAGACCAGAAGAAAATAGGTTTATGAAGTTTACTGAAGCCAGAGATTTTTTGCTTAAAATAGAAAGCAAAAGGAAAGAAAATGTGTTTACAGAAGACACCTTGTGCGTTGGGTGTGCTAAACTGGGCTCAACTGAGCCAGTAATACAAGTAAGAAAAGCTAAAGAGCTGGAAGAGGTTGAGGCTCACCCACAGTGCCTTATTGTGCCTGGGGAAATGCATTTTATGGAAGAAGAATTCCTAATGAAATAACCAATCATTTTATAAAATTTTAATATATAACCAAAACTATGTCGCTCGAAAAAAGAATTAAAGTATTAACAAGAAAACACCTTACAAATTTTCCATTATCAAACAAAAATGATGCGTATCAAATTATAGAAAGAGATAACACAGCTTACCTTGATTATTATTTTAGCTCGATGAAAAATTATAAAGCTTACCTTTGCCTATATTTTGACCTGAATCAAAAAATAGTTGAAATAAACAATATTTATATAATCCCGCAATATAGAAGTTATAATCTTGGAGCGCGGCTTGTAAATATTGTAGAAGTTATGGCAGCGGATTTTAAGGCCAAGACTGTTTTTGCTGTGAACAGTGTTAATGACACATTCTGGGAGCATATGAGGTATGATAAAGTTGACGAGTTCGATTTTGCAAAGCCTATATTTTTCTGAATAACCATGCAAAAATTTTATAAAAAAACCAATATCCAAAATGATATGTTCAATAAACAAGAATTAGAAGATATAAAAGAGTCTTTGGAAGAAATCTCAAAAAATATGTTTGTACTTAAACAGACTAATGAAGAACTTAAACAAAAAATTCAGTCAAACGAAGAATTGTTAACTTCCTTATTAAATACAGTTAAAGAAATTAACGCGCTTAACAATACAAAACTTGTTGAAGAACTTAAAGAAATAGCTGTGCTAAGGCAAAAGTTTAGCAAGGCTGTGGCTTCGTTTGAACTTTTGCACCAAAAAATATATGATAGGTTATACACTGGACTGAATGAAACACTTAAAAATCATCAAAATGAGCTTAAGAGTACAACAGAATCCTATAAAGCAACAATGCCGAAAGTAAAAGAAATAAATGATACGTTCTCGATTGTGATTGAAGAGGTGAATAAATTTAAAACTATAGCAAAAACATTAAAAGAAACCGATTTTGAACTGGTTAACCATCAAAAAAACCTTGAAAGGCTCGATAGAGAAAAACTTTACCTGCTTAAAAAAATAGATACGCTAGAAAGAATGATAGGAAAATATAGAAGAAATAAAAATTAATCTTTCCATGCATCATAAATTCTTTTAACTGCCAGGATGTAAGCTGCAAGCCTTAACGATACATTGTGTTGCTCTGAAACTTCGACAACTTTGTTATAGGATTCTTTCATAACTTTTGACAATTCTTCGTCTACCTTTTCTTTGCTCCAATACTCGTTGTCTTTGTTTTGCAACCATTCAAAATAAGACACAGTTACACCGCCGGCGTTGGCTAAAATGTCAGGGATGACTGTAACGCCTTTGTTGAAAAAAGCGTTGTCTGCGTCAGCTGTAACCGGGCCGTTGGCCAGCTCAACAATAACCTTTGCCTTGACATTACCATAATTTTCTGCATGGATAGAGTTTTCTAAAGCTGCCAAAGCTAAAATGTCGCAATCTGTTGAGTATAACTCGCTCATTGCGATGTTTTGTGCTTTAGGGTAGTCTTTTACAGACTTGGTTTGCTGTTTCCATTTCATTAAATCTTCTACGTCCAAACCTTCCGCATTAAATACAGCTCCCCTTGAATCGCTTACTGCAACAACTTTTACGCCTTCGCCTGAAAGAAGCTTGGCGAAATTATAACCAGCGTTGCCGAAACCTTCAATAGCTAAACTGGATTGGGTTAAGTCCATGCCTTTAAGCGAACTATACTGGTGAAGACAAAACTGTGCGCCGCGGGCTGTTGCAGTGTCCCTGCCTAAAGAACCACCGTTGCCGACGCTTTTGCCTGTGATTACAGCAAGCTCTTTCCTGCCGACCAAAGCTGAATACTCGTCAACCATCCAGTCCATGATCTTAGAATTTGTGTTAACGTCAGGCGCAGGAACGTCTTTGTCCGGACCAATTACATCATAGATTTTTCTTATAAAACCTCTTGATAACCTTTCAAGCTCCAACTCTGACAATTCTTTCGGGTTAACTACAATGCCGCCTTTGCCGCCGCCTAAAGGCAGCCCGACAACTGCACATTTTATACTCATCCAGGTGGCTAAAGCTCTAACCTCGTCAAAGTTAACCTGTTGGTGATACCTTATCCCGCCTTTGTGAGGCCCACGGAAATTGTTATGCTGGACACGGTAACCAGTGAACAATTTTACTTCACCAGAATCCATCTTAACAGGGATCTTGACTTGAACTTCCCGCATGGGGTGTTTAAGAACTTCTGATGCGTCTTTAGGAATGCCTAACTTTTCACAGGCAAAACTAATCTTTTCTTGTGCTTCTATGAATAGATTTGTCATTTTAACATAAAAAAAGAATTGATTTGTTTAAATGTTTTATTGAGTTGTGATGGTTATTTTTTTAACCCTTTCCACTCCTTTAACGCCTTGGCATAACGCTCAAGGTTGCCAGTGTCGTACCATTGGCCAGTGAAGTGGTAACCGAAAAGGCGTTTTTCTTCGGCTATCTTAGGGAAAATTTCTTTTTCTATCATGCAAAAACCTTCACCAACCATGTCTATCACTTCTGGCTCGAGAATGTATAACCCTGCGTTGATAAGGTTGCTTGGAGGGTCTTTAGGTTTTTCAATAAACTCTAAAATCTTATTACCCTGCATCTTTGCAACGCCGTAAGCGCTTGGATCATTAACAGTGGTTAAAGCAATTGTGGCTTTTGCGTTGTTCTCTTTATGGAACAAATACATGTCAATAAGGTCAATGTCTTTAAGCTCGTCAGCGTTGCACATGACAAAGGTTTCTGTTAAATATTGCTTGGCTAATTTTAACGGGCCTGCTGTGCCTAACGGTTCGTCTTCTTCAAGGTAAGTTATTTTTACGCCAAACTTTGAACCGTCGCCAAAGTATTCCTTGAATTTCTCGGCCTTATAGCCTAAAGAAATGTAAATGTCACGAATGCCGAACTTTTTCATTAAATCAATCGTGTGCTGGATTATTGGTTTGCCTTGAAGCGGAATCATGGGCTTAGGTATTTCATCAGTAATTGGCTTGAACCTTGTACCTTTCCCGCCTGCAAGGATTAGGCCTTTTTTAACCGTGTTCGTGCCCAAGGCTCTTAACAATAGAAGCTCAACTGCATGGCTTCTGTTCTTAACATTATATCCGTCTACAGAATTGTCAATCTGCTTGATTATGTCAGATTCTATTGTTAATGTTACTCTTTCTTTCATTTTATTATTGACAAACCACCTTATATATAAAGATTATTGTTCTTGAAAAGTTTTATATACTTTATGCAATATCCCTAGCTAAAATGGTAAACAGGAGACAATTTTTGCTTTATTCTGGCGCTTCAGTTTTGGGAGGGTGTGTGCCGAAGCATGTGGCTAAAGTGTCAGAAATGTTTCAAAATAAGCCTTATTATGTAGAAAAAAGGTTAAGGTATTCTCCATTATCTGTAAACAAGTCAAGGAATTTAAGAAGATATAAAGGTTTGATTGGTGATCCGAGCACAAGAGAACTTGAACTTATTGTACTGACAAGGAGAGAAAAATGCGAAGAATCTTTCTTGTACGCGTCGCCAGAAAATGTGTGGTATGAAATCGGGATACAGTTCGAAAATGATGTCGGTGAAAAGCATGAAAAAAGTGCGGCTGTATACTCAAGCAGGGTGTTAAGCGCTGTGGATTTGTTGTTCAATGGTAAAAATAAAGACATAGCTAAGCCGAAAAAACTTGTAAACTACCATTACCATCCGGTTTTTTTGAGAGCATACAATGTTTATATGCTAGGCGAAAAAAGAATGAAGAAAGAAACTAAATTTAATTCGTTGGAAGAGTGGGCATATCATGCCTGCCTTATACCATCTCCGCCATCAATGGGAGATTATATTGTTGATGAAACGTTTAAACATAGGTTGAAAGGTGTTGAATCTTTATCAAGGGTAGCTGACCATTCAAACATATGGGAGTTTGAACTAAACAGGGATTTCATGGCGTGGCTTAAATCTACTAAACTTACCTTTACCGAATATCAAAATTATTGGAAATTGTTTGAGAATGTGTTTGTTTCTGTTGATAAAGATATGTTTTTTGGAAAAACGGGTAAAAGTGCAAAGAGTTATGTCAATGAACTTAAAAAAAGAGTTAAAAGGCTAAACCTGCCTTATGATGCAATTAACCTGAAACATAAAACAGTCTTAACAAACTTTCACCCAACTCAGAATGAGTTTAAAGCTATGCTGAAAACTTGGGGGTTAATTTCTTAAACTAACTACAAAATCTTCATCAGGGAGTTTTATTGCGAAACAACCGTCATCGTCAGTTGTTGTGCTGTAAACCAATTCTTCATTGTCTTCCCTTAACTTATTATTGTTTAAATCATAAAAATAAACTATGTTATGATATGTTCTTTCTTGACAATAATCTTTTTCGTTGTCAGCATCAGACGTTAAGTCAAATTCTTCTAATTTTATTAAACGACTGAAATCCTTAACTTCTTTTTCTGGCCGGGCCAAGAATACTTCAGTGTTCTTAACATATTCCTTGGATATCATGTCAGAATTTTCCAAGTCTGTGACAGTGTAATATAACGTTGAACCTAAAATGACGTCGTTGCCTAAGATGGCACGGCCTGTGATGGTTGTGTTGTTGCCAAAAATAAAGTACGATGCTGCCAAGATGAGCAATATGTTAGTAACAATTAAAACCTTTTTCATGATTAAAATAAATTAAGAAAAGTATAAATAGTTTTCTTATTTTTCATTAATATTATGAAAGAATTGTTAGGAAATGTCAAACATGTTTCGTTAAATCAAGCAAAAAACCTTAACCTTATAGATACTTGTTTTTTAATAAATGAAGTCAAGCATAACTTGAACAAAATAAATAAGAAAGCAATAACTTCTTTTAACATCTTAGAAATATTGCACGTGGAACATAAACTAAAACACGATGTGAGAAAAGCTATAAGAGAATTTTTTAAAAGTAAAGATTTGGTTATTATAGATATAGGAGTAGAGCCAGGTAACAGAGAACAAGAAGTAAGGTTCGTTAACAGTGTAGATGAAGAACTGATAAAAAATGTGTCCGACCCTAGCGATGCAGTGTTGATTGCTACCGCAATTATAACTAAGTCGACAATATACACTAAAGACAAACACCATTTGTTTACAACGAAACTTGAAAATTTCTTAAACAAGTATAATATAAAAGTTTTAAAAAATTAAGGCCGTTCGGAGAAAAAGCCGTATAAACCGTTGCACTCAAGACAACTTTCAATGTGCTCTGCAACAGTTTCCCTGAGTTTTTCATCCTTAATCTTTTTTTTCCTAAACCTGTTTAAAACTACTTGGTCAAATTCGCATTGCCGGTTAAGAATCTTGTAAATTGAACTGTTAATATAATGCCATAACATGCTATCTTCGTTATAATCCCTTGCTAATAACGCTGAAACCCTGTCACGGACTTTACGGTTGCCGTCAATCTTGTCGTATGCATTAATGTCGCCTTTCTTATAAACACAAATTGTTGTTGAGCCTTTGTTTCTTAAATATGCAAACTGGCTTACATCGCTTAAACCGTCGCCAATAGTTATTATGTTCCTATAATCATACACGTAATCCTGATCTTTTAATAATTTGTCAATGTTTTTCCTGCCGCCCTTGGCAATTTCAATAACGCTTTGGCTTTTAGTAAACGGGGCTAAAACGTTGGCCATGCCGTCAAGAACTGGTTTGTCACTTAAACCTAAATCATACATCCGACTTACTAACTTTGTTGCAAATATGCCGTCAACATGCTTAGCTACAGAGCTGCCACGGATTATTGCGTCAAGGCCAACGCTGACTATGTAAAATTTAATATCACACTTACCTTCCCATTTTTTCTTTAACTTTTCAAAAAATTCAGGCATGCCGGGTGCAAGCTTAACCTGCTTGCCAAATTCTTGCAAATCTTCATTCGTCAGGTCAGGGAATACGCCTCTCCGAATGTCTGTCAAAATCTGGGTAACGTAAGCTACGCCATTGTTTTCTTCTTCACACCAACTGTCAACTAAGCTAAAATAATCTTCTGGTCGGTTAAATTCAATTATGTTGCCGTGCTTGTCCCTTGAACCTGAGTAAACTTCCCTAATATTATCAAGATAATGCCTAAACAACGGAACCTGCATGTATTCTTCTGTTAAAGTC
>RFJO01000091.1 GCA_003694495.1 Candidatus Woesearchaeota archaeon | reverse complement strand
CTATTAATATAAATGATTACTTAAACTCGATAAAAGTTGATACAATAGTTATTAGTAATAATCCTTCAAATGAAGAAATGTTGGCTGCTAACACATTTAAACAGACATATAATATGAAAGAAATTGTTAAGGAAAAAGATTTTGAAGATGATGTGGATGTTGTTGTCATTGGTCATCCGTGTAATAATAAGAAAATGGAAGAATTTATAAGCTGCTTGACTTGGCCGTACGACAAAGAAGTTGTGGTGAAGGTGGAGGATAATAATTTGCTTATCGCAGGGACAAATGCAAGTTTGTTAACAGCAGTAAGGCTGATGAAGGATAATCCGGAAATGTTTAATGAAACAGAGGTTGTTTTGAAGCAAGGGGTTAAAGTTGAGCCTAAACCTGAACTTAAAGTAAGGTGCGGCGATAAGATATGTACGCCGAGGGAAATTGTAAATTGTCCAGGAGATTGTGTGGAGAAGATGAGCTGTGAACAGTATTGTGAATTTTTTGGCTACCTGGATTATAGTTGCAGCACTGAATGTAAGCCCAATGAAAAAGATGTTGGAAAACTAAACTGTGAAAATGTTTGCTGTTGTAAAGTAAGGGAACCAGTTGTTCCGGATATAGCGCTGCCTTCATTACTTTCAGAAGGGGTTGGCGTCGAAATTGGCAGCCCGCCAGTCGTGATAAAAGATGGTAAAAAGGTTGTGGACATTGTGCCGCAGAAACCTAACCTGTTTGCGTTGTTTTTTAAGGCTGTATGGCAATGGCTAAAAACAATACTATAAATTTAAATATTATTTCTATTATAGATAATAATTAATGATATCTTGGTATTGGTTTGCTATAATCGCAGCTGTTGTCTCAGGTATAGTATTCATCCTGCAAAAAAAGTTGCTTAAAATTGAACACTCTGCAGAATATTCTTTAGAGACAAACTTGATTGCGCTAATGTTGGCCTTATTTTTTTTACCTTATGTTGATTTTAGAAGTTTTAATTATAGCAATATTGCATGGATGTTTCTTGTTTCTATATTTACAACCATAGGGTTTTTGTTTGTAGCGAAATCTATAAGACATTCTCAGATATCTAATGTAGTGCCGCTTGTGAATTTTGGGCCCATGTTCTTGGCGTTAACTGCGTACATTTTTCTAGGCGAAAAGTTGACTGGAATGCAAGTTGCAGGGGTTGTTATGTTGGTTATTGGATCCTATATACTTCAAACAAACCATAACATGAAAAATGTTTTTGAACCGTTAAAAAATCTTGTTACGTCAAAGTATTATGTTTTTATATTGTTGGGGTTGTTGTTTTATGCGTTTTCAGGCACGATAGAAAGGTATGTGCTGCAGGCGAGAATTAACCCGTTTGAAGCAATAATCCTTTTACAATTGTTTGTGTCTGTAAATTTTTTGGTTTATGAGTTAATTAAGGGCAAAAAAGTTTCAGAAATGTTTGAAGGTTTAAAAAATAATAAAATGCAATACTTAATTGTGGCCATGCTCATGTTGACGCATCGGACAGCAGGATATTATGCTACCAAGCTTACAGTTGCGGTGGCGTTGGTGTCTGCGATAAAACGTTCAGGGTCGTTTATAGCTACATTGTTTGGCGGGAAGTTTTTCCATGAAGACGCCATACTGAAAAAATCGTTGGCTTGCCTTGTGTTGATTGCAGGGGCAGTGATGATAATCTTAGCATGATAAATTATATATACTATGATATTTATCAATGAGATAAAATGAACATTGTTTTATTAGGTCCGCCAGGGACAGGAAAAGGGACGCAAGCAGAAAGGTTGCAAAAAGTGCTTAATGTGCCTCACATATCTACAGGCGATATATTCAGAAAACTGGCTGAGGAAAAAGATGAGCTTGGAGTTATGGCAAAGGAAAAGTATTGGGGACAAGGGAAGCTTGTACCTGATGAAATAACGAATAAGCTTGTAGAAAAAAGGTTGGCTAAAGATGATGTAAGGAAAGGTTTTATCTTGGACGGTTATCCCCGGACGATTGAGCAGGCAAAAGCTTTAGACAAGATTATGAAAAAATCGGGGAAAAAGATTGATTATGTTATAGAAATACAATCTTCTGATGAAGTTATAATAAAAAGGCTGGCTGCTAGAAGGATATGTAAAACTTGTGGGAAAGTTTATGGGTTGGATGTTCCGCCAAAACATGATAACAAGTGTGACATTGATGGGAGTGAGTTGTATCAAAGGGAAGATGATAAGGAAGAAGTGGTAAGAGAAAGGTTGATGGTGTACAGGCAACAAACATTGCCTTTGATAGATTATTATAATAAAAAAGGCATCTTAAGGCCTGTGAATGGTGAAGAACCAATCGATGTGATATTGGAAAATATTGTGAAACTAGTGAATGGCAAAGTTTAAATACATTCTTTGATAATGAAATTTTATGGCGGATACAGTTGCAGTAATATTTAGCCTTGTTGCTTTAGTATGCGGAGTAATAACTTTGTATTGGATACTAAGGTTGAAACATGAACTGCCAATGCAGATGCAGGGCAATTATCTAACATCAGCACTTGTAGCAATCAGTTTTCTTGTAAGTTTCCCTTTATGGAACCTTTTTGTTGACATGTTTGATTTTGCATCACAATTAGTTAAACAAGTTAGTTACCTCTTTTTTTCACTCGGTTATTTTGGAGTATTGCTTGTTGCGCATGCTTCGGTTAAAGGCGTGGAAGGTATGAAAGGCAAAGTGAAAACTCTTAATAAAGAAGTAAAAAAAAGAAAATCTATTGAATCGTGGCTTAATAGAAAAGATTAAATACTAATTTATTATTTTTTTTTGTATGGAAGAACAACCGTTAGCTACTGTGACTGATGCACAAATTGACTCATTCTTGTTGAACATAGAATCCGCAGCAGGGATTATAGCTGATAAAGAATCTGCTAGACAAATTGTAAAAGATCTTGTAGCTAAAGGTTATAGCCTTAAGATGATAGAAAATAAGCTGAAAGAGTATAATTATGATTTCTTTGCATTGAAAAAGTTTTTTGAGGATTTAAGTTCAGGGAAGGAAATGGCGGCAAAGGCTGTTGAAGAATTGCAAAAGCTTAAAGAGGAAAAAGCTAAGGAAGAAAAAAGTAAAAAGCTAAGTTCAAGGCTGGGGCTTGTGTTGACTGCGTTTATTTTGGGAGGGGTAGGTTTCTTTATGTGGACAATGCTTAAGAAGACTACTGCTGACCTTGGCGATGTGAGTTTGGTTGGTGGGCCTGCAGGAGGGTTGATGACTACTTTTACAAAAGCTTCTTTTATTATAGGCGTAGCAGGGGTTAGCGTGGGAATATTTTTAGTAGTTTTGATGGTTGCCGGGCATTTTATGGCGAAGGCAAAAGAAAAGAAGAAACAAGAGCAGCAAGAATTACAACAGCAAGAAGAAAAGAAAAAAGAAACACAGAATGTGATGAAAGATATTGAGTCGCAATTAACAACATCTGAAACAATCTCAGAGCAGAAAGTTGAGCCGCCTAAACTGGTTTAGAATGATAACATATTTAAATCAATATGTATTTTAATTTCTTAGATGAATAAAAGAGGTCAGATATATATATTGGTAGCTTTAGTGTTAAGTATAGTAGTGTTCGGGCTAGTCTCAGTTAACAATAAAGCCCAACAGAAAAGTCTACAAAGTAATTTTGAAAAGTTGTCAGCGAATTATGCACAGGAAAGCGCGAGGTTTGTTAATTCGTTGATAGGGACTGAGGAAGATCTTACAAAAAGGTTTACAGAGTTTACAAGGTTGTTTACTGCGTACTCAAAAACGCAAAGCCCGGATTTTGGGTTAATATATGTGTTTAATTATAACGGCAAACTCTATGTCGGGAATTATTTGGATGAAAATATTAAAATTGGTTCTGGTTGTGTGGATGCTGAAGCAAAATGTGAAATGCTCGGGTGTTATTCTAAGATTAATGCAAATGTAGGTTTTGACGGTTTGGACGTGGAGTTTCAAGTGCCTAACGAAGAGCTTGAAGATTGTAACCAAGAGTTAACCGATGCAAATTTTCCAGCAGGCGTGCCTTTAGAAGTACAAATTACGATAGGCGATGTGCCTTACACATTTAAACTTAAAAAGGACCAGCCAGAGATTGTGATGGTTAGCTGGGAAAACCTTGATGAGCAAAGGAAAGTTTATACGTCAGGAGAGTTGGTTGAATGATGAAAAAAAAAGGGATATCTGCAGTGGTAGGGTATACTTTGTTAGTAGGGTTGGCGGTGGCTTTAGGCGCGATAGTTATAGTCTGGTCAAGGGGTGCAGCAGAAACGCAAACCGAGACAGTACTTCTACCTTATGCTAATGAAGCAGAGTGCGCTGCCGTAAACTATAATGTTAATTTCTCTTTTGGAATGTGTAAGCTAAGGATATATAATTCAGGGCAATTGAAATGGGAAAGGATGGTTCTTGCGACAGATAATTGTTTGAGTGACGGATATGAGTATACGGATCCTGTTATGCCTAAAGAATGGGCAGAGATTGATCTTACAGGATGTTCCCAGCCTATAACAGTTGAAGTATTGCCTATTATAAAATCTCAAGGCCAAGAGGCTAAGTGCAGTAAGTCAAGAACGTATTCATCAGGGGTGAGTTTTAGTTGTTAAACAAAAAAGCTGCAGCGTGGATTGCTTATATACTGGCGACGATGTTGTTTGTTACTTTAGCTGTCATGATGATAACATGGGGCAAAGGATTCACTGAGAAAAATGTTAACAAGCAAATAAATTTTGTTTCCGGAAGGGCAGACTGCCAAAGTATAAAAATATCTGCTGAAAGTGATCCTGGATGTACAACCCTTACAATAAAAAATAGGGGTATGTTGAACATTAAAAAAGTGTTAGTGAGGTCTCCTGACGGAACAATTAACCAAGAAGTGGAAGATGTTTTGGTAGGGCAGGATACTAATGTGGATTTGGGTGCATATTCAAAGTTGACATTGTTGCCAGTTGTTGAAGTTAATAAAGAACTTATTGGCTGTAATGATAAAAAATTATCAGTAGAGTGCCCTTAGCGATAACTTTAAATAATTATTATGCTTCATAAAAATTGTAAAATGAAAAAGAGGTTGACAAGAAAAAGAGGGATTTCTCCATTAATAGCAACAGTGTTGTTAACAGGTTTTACAGTCACGGCTGTAGCTTTAATTATTGTATGGGGGAAAGCGTTTACAGGAGAAACAGCAGAAAAGCAAGAAGCTATGACTAATGCAAGGTTGAGCTGTGAAAATATTGAGTATACTGTTACTAATGCAAAATTTTCTGGCGGAAAGTTGATTCTTGGTTTGAAAAATAAAGGCCAGCAGTCGATGGATAGTTTTGTGTTCAAGCTAATATTCCCTGACAAAGCTGAGCCGATAGAAACCAATAATGTTATTGGGCCGTTGGATGAAGATCAAGTGGATATTGAAAGTCCGGAGTTGACTCAAAAGCCTGACAAAGTTTCTATTATACCTAAAGTCAAGGTGGCTGCAGGGGTTTACCTGCCTTGCACAAACCAAGAAAGGACAGTAATGGGTTCTAAAATCGCATAATAAAATTAGTGCGGGGGACAGGGTTCGAACCTGCGTAGGCACTAAGCCAATAGGTGTCTTAAATCATTGAGCGAATGCTCTCTTTGCTCAAGTTTCTTGAGCCTATCCCGTTTGACCGCTCCGGCACCCCCGCAAAATATTAATTGAAAATAAATAGTTGTATATAAAGTTTACTTCTTTAACTAAGTAACCTTTTTGGGAACTCAATTTTTCTTAAATTTAGAATATTCTTAGATCTTAATAAGATTTTGCTTTGAAATTTTCAGGCAATAAGTTTTAGGTCATATTAAGATTATCATTAGGCTCTTGAATCTTAATTCCATTTTCTTTCTTTTTACACCAACTTATTTTTTTCATGTAGATCACCAAAAAACCTTACTATCTGCTCTGTATTATTGAAAATAAGGTTCTTTTTATAAATTTCTTTAACCAAAGCATTATTTAATTTATTTAAATTATTAACTTGCACTTTATGCACTCTCTTATTATAAATATCTTGAATCTCATCAATAATTTTGCTTATATCTGTTCTTCCAATAACTAATAAATCTTATCTAATCACTCCATTAATCTCTCTTTTTCAGCAATAACCAAATAATCATATATCTGCATCTTTCTATTGAGAAATTTTTCTTGAAAGGCCTCTAACAATTGCTCACTATTCAACTATTTCTTTAAAATTCCTCTAGCAGCTAAAACGCCGGTTGCAGCTGCAGCAACAATGCCTCTTGTCAAGCCTGGACCGTCGCCGGCAGCGTAAATGTTAGATCTTGTTGTCTCCAAATACTCGTTAGTTAGCAACCTTAAACTATGCAATTTAATCTCGGGTGAATAAAATAAAGTGTGTTCTGAATCTATGCCAGGGACAACTTTGCCTAACTTTTGTAAACCGTCAATTAAAGTGTCCATATACTCATAAGGGAGATTCATCGGTATGCTGCCTGGTACAGCTTCCTTTAATGACGGCTGGGTAAGCCATTCGTTGATTGTTTCTTCTTTGCTTCTTCTCCCTCTTAAGATATCTCCAAACCTTTGCACAAGTACACTGCCGCCGCTTAAATTATATGCAGTCCTTGCAACATAACGTGCAAAAGTGTTGCCGTTAGCTTGAGGTTTGGTGAAGGGAATTGTTACCAGGAAGGCAAAGTTGGTGTTTTCATAGGGGTCGCCGGCTTCAGAATGGCCGTTGACTGTTTTGTATTCGCCGTGGTCTTCTATTGCTACCTTGCCGCCAGGACAAGTGCAAAAGGTCCTTACTTGCCGGTTGCCTTTGCCTGCGTTAAGATAAAACTTCATGTCCCTTGACAGGTTTGTTATGAAATCTGTGATTTCTCTTCTTACTTCAACCCTTACACCAACATCAACAGGGTTGTAGATGTAATCTGTTCCAAACTCCATGCTTAAATCTCTTCTTACAATATTTTCAAGCCATTCAGAACCGTCCCTGCCAGGCGCTAAAACCAAATAATCGTAACCGTACCTCTTATTATTTTTTGTTACAACAGTCTTTTTGTTTATTTTTGTAACTTCTTCGTTTGTTATGAACTCAACACCTTTGTCAATTAAACTATCGCGGAATGATCTTATCAAGTCAACAAGCTTGTCAGTACCCACGTGGGCAGTCCTTGTTACAACGAAATTCAGGCCGCTTTGCAATGCTTTTGTTCGAAAATCGTCAAGCTGTTTTTTTTCTTCAGAGTCTAATGTTTTGACGTGTACGTCGTAACCAGTGAAGATTGATTCAACATAATCGTTAAGCTCGTTGACTTTTTCTACGCCAACAATCAAAGGAAGAAACGTGCCAACACGGTGGTGGTAAATGATTTTTCCGTCTGAGTATAAACCAGCTCCGCCCATGCCGCATAAAACATCACAACGTTGCCTTGATTCAATATCGTCACCTTTGTCAATTACTTTTATGTTATGCCTGCCAGACTTTGCAAGCTCGTATGCTGCAAACAAACCGCCAGGGCCTGCACCAACAATGACTACACTCTTTTTCTTCATTTTCACTGCAAGGGATGTCTAGCATATTTTTAAATATTGCTATAATTTTTGCAAATATATTTAAACAACAATAAAATTCTATCAGTAGAATGGGGGTGGAAATATTCCAGCAATAAGCGTAACAGGTGCACAATGGGGTGATGAGGCTAAGGCAAAAGTTGCTGACGCTATAAATGATGAAGCAGACCTTGTTGTGAAATTTCAAGGCGGTAATAATGCAGGTAATACTGTTGTTAAAGAAGACGGTACAAAGATAGTTTTACATTATTTGTCAACGGCTGCAGTCAAAAACAAAATGAGCGCCATTGCTGCAGGCGTGGTGTTAAACCCAGGGGCATTGCTTGAAGAAATTGCAGCGTTCGATGATGTTAACTTAATGATTGACCCAAGGACGCATATAATTATGCCTTACCATATATCAATGGATATGGCGCAAGAACATTATAGGAATGAAAAAGCTAAAGCCGGCAACAAAGGTGCAATGGGTGCAATAGGCACAACGCATAAAGGTATTGGGCCGGCGTATAAAGATAGAAAGGACAGGATTGGAATAACTTTTCATGAACTTGTATCAGGGTCAAAGTCGTTGGAAGAGAAAATTAAACAAAATTTTAGGTTGTATAAAAAAGTTATTGAAAATTATTTTGGGTTCTCAATGGTAGTGCCTCAAGGCGGAAACTTCGGTGCAAGCCAGCAACATTATACCGAGGTTGAAGTTATCGAAAGGACTATGGAACAAGGTAAAAAGCTTAGAAGATATCTTAACGATGTTTCAGAAGAGGTTATCGCATTATTGAACAAAGGCAAGAACGTTCTTTTTCAAGGGTCGCAGGGGGTTATGCTTGATGTAGACTGGGGGAATTATCCTAAAGTTACAAGCTCGCACCCTACTCCAGGTACAATACCAACATCGGTTGGCGTGCCTTTGAACTTATTATACAACATGGAAAATGTTGGAGTGATGAAAGCTTACCTTACAAAAGTAGGATCCGGGCCGGTGGCGACATGCCTTGACGCACATTGCTGGCCAGTGGACGAATCAAGGTCGGAAAAAGAAGCGTTGCATATACGTGCGAAAGGACACGAGTACGGGGCAACGACTAAACGTCCAAGACGGGTAGGGTGGCTTGACCTTGTGCAGCTTAATTATGCATGCAAAATGTCTGGGCTGACACAACTTGCCATGACGAAACTGGACGTGCTTGAAGGCTTGGAAGAAATAAAAGTTGCTTACGCTTATGAAGTTAACGGGCAACAAACATCACAGTATAGAGCATGGGACCTGGAATGGCTTGCAAACGCAAGACCTATATACGCAACTCTCAAAGGCTTTGAAGAAGGCGAAGTGAGTAACGCGAAAAACTATTATGAATTGCCGTCAAGCGCAAAAAACTTGGTGTCGTTAGTACAAGGCTATACAAATGTGCCAGTAACCTTAATATCAACAGGACCAAAAGCGTCGCAAACAATATTTAAAGGCTTTAAAGGGTTTTAACTTTCGCAAGATTTATAAGTTTCAGAAAATTATGAAAGTTCATGAATGCTAAATCGGAGTATATTGAGTTGTTGACTGAGGTTAACAAAATTAATGGCTTGGATGATTTGTCTTCAAAAATAATGGCTATACTTTTTGCGTCAAATAATGAGATGGCGTTAGAAGATATTGCTAAAAAAACAGGTTATAGCTTGTCGGCCGTCTCTACAGCGTTAAAGTCGTTGAACAATTGCCCGTTCTTGAAACGTATGAAAAAACCCAATTCGAGAAAGGTGTATTTTTATCTTGAAAAAGATCTTGACCTGCATTTGAAAGAGTTGTTGCATAGAATGCAGAGAATATTTAACTTGATGGAAAACAAGCTGCCTAAAATAATAAATGATTATAAAACGCAAAATGTTGATGAAGAGGAACTTAAAATGATACAAAATCATTATAAAGATATAAAAAAGTTTCATAGAATGTTTGAAAACATGTTAAAAAATGAAAAAATCAATAGTTGAACTGGATAATGTATGGAAAGTGTATAAAATGGGCGAGGTGGATGTGCCTGCAGTGAGGGGGATTTCGCTTAAAATAAAGGAAGGAGAGTTTGTAGCGATAATTGGTGCGTCTGGCTCTGGCAAGTCTACCACAATGAATATGGTTGGGTGTTTGGATTATCCTACCAAAGGCAAAGTTTTGCTTGACGGCAAGAACATACAAAGGATGAGTGAAGCGCAGTTGGCGCAAACAAGAGGTAAAAAGATTGGGTTTATATTTCAAACATTTAATTTAATCCCCAGCCTTAATGCACTCGAGAATGTTATGCTGCCCATGACGTTCCAAAATTATTCGCAAAACGTGAAGGTTAAAACTGCAAAGGATTTGCTTAATAAGGTTAACCTTACCACAAGAATGCACCATAAGCCGTCGCAGTTGTCAGGAGGGGAAAGGCAAAGGGTTGCAGTGGCGAGGGCGCTGGCGAATGACCCAGAGTTGATACTGGCTGATGAGCCAACAGGGAACCTTGATTCAAAAACAGGGAAGCAAATAATGGATATGCTTGACAAGCTTAATGAGGAAGGTAAAACGATTGTGCTTGTAACCCATGATTTGAACATAGCTGAAGGTGCTGAAAGGGTTGTGAGGTTGAAAGATGGTCAAATAGTTCAAGAAGTAAAAAATGGCAAGAGGGTGAGATTATTAAAAGCGTAAATATATTTTTGGTAATGTTGCTGGTGTTAAGTGCAAGCGTGTCAGCAACAGGTGCTTTGTTTTCAATAGGCACGACAGACGTAAGAGTGGATGTGCTAAGGTACGATCCTGCGCCTTTGGAACCCGGAAACGTGGCTGACATGTGGGTTAAAGTGACTACCCAAGGTAATACGTTGTCTGAAATCAGAACGTTGAACAATGTTAAGCTTGAGTTTGTTAACGATTTTCCGTTTACTGCAGTGTCTGACGAGGAAAAAGTTAAAAGTTTTGGCACTATGCAGCCGGGAGAAGTCAGGGTTGTGAAGTTTAAGATAAAGGTCGACAATGACGCTAACCCTGGAACGAATGAAGTAAGGTTTAAGTTTCATTACAATAATGATGAGGTAACAACTGCACCTATTGAGGTGGAAGTGCAGTCCACGAGCGCTACAATTGCTGTCGAAAAAGTAAACCTTGAACCAAAACAGGTTTTGCCTGGGCAGACTGCCAAGCTAACCATAAGTTTAAGGAACGATGATCTGGGGTTGTTAAAAGATATAACTGCCAAGCTAGACTTAAGTTCGTCCTCTTTGCCGTTTGCCCCATTAAAGTCAACGACAGAGCAGAAAGTTAGAAGCATTAAGCCGGGAGATATGAAAGAAATTGAGTATGATTTGATAGCTTTGCCTGACGCTGATGCTAATGTGTACAAGGTGCCGTTTGAATTGACGTATTATGATGAAGCAGGCAACCAGTTTACCAAGTCTGATACAATAGGCATAATTGTCGGGGCAGACCCGAAGCTTAACGTGGCGCTTGAAGAGTCTGACGCGTTTAGCGAAGGTATGAATGGCAAGGTTGTGGTAAGCGTGTCTAACGTGGGCGCGTCTGATGTTAAGTATGTTACTGTAAGGCTTAAGCAAGGGCAAGGGTATCTTATTCTTGGTAAAAAACAAGAGTATCTTGGAAACTTGGAAAGCGATGATTTTGAAACTTCAGAGTTTAAGTTGTATGTCAAGGATGATGTTAAAGAAAAGGTAATGCTGAACCTGGAGATTGAGTATAGGGATGCTTATAATAATCTCATGAAAGAAGAACGCAGCTTAGAGTTGCCTGTGTATACACGCAAAGAGCTAAGAGCGTATAACCTAGATGGGAGCTTGAAGTCGGTGTATACCCCAATAATATATATTTTAGCGATATTCTTCTTATACTTTGCTGTAAAAGACTGGAGAAAGCATAAGGCTTTAGATTCAGCAATGAAAGCCGGGGTGGAAGGAATTTTCCTTACCTTGTTTAGGATATTGTTCTTCTTCAGGTGGAGGAACGTTAAAAGGCTGCCAATGAAAGTTAAAATGTTTTTTCAAAAAATTTAAACAATGAGAGATTACTTTGCTTTCGCAGTAAGCAGCATTAAGCACCGGCAGCTTAGATCGTGGCTGACAATACTTGGGATTGTGGTCGGGATAGCTGCAATAGTGGCACTCATTACGGTGTCTCAAGGGCTGGAGAATGCAATAAACGCGCAGTTTGAACAAATGGGTTCTAACCGGCTGTTTATCGCGCCGGGAGGGGCGAACCTTGCTAACTTTAATATGAAAGGCTTGACGACAAAAGATTATGATGTCGTTAAAGCTCTGCCAGGGGTTGAATGGGTTAGCCCCTACCTAAATGTTCAAGCCAATGCTGAGTTTGCAAACAAAAAAGCTTTTGTTAATAATATTTTTGGGATTAAACCTGAATTAATGCAGAAAACGTGGCAGGATTTTGATTTTGAGCTTGAAGATGGAACTATGTTTACAGGGAACGAAAAGTATGATGTGGTTATTGGCTACGATGTTGCGCACGAGTTTTTTGACAGGGATGTGAAGGTTGGAAACTTAATAAAAATAAAAGGTGTGAAGTTTAAAGTTAAGGGCATAGTTGAGCAAATTGGAAGCCCGGATGATGACCAAAGCATAACAATGCCAATTGAAACTGTAAGAGAGTTGTTTGATAAGCCTGATGAGATAAGCATAATAGACCTTAAAGCGCAAGAAGGTGTTGACATAAATGTGTTGGCTGCAAGGGTTGAAAGGGCGTTGGAAAGGAGCAGGAAGGATGATGATTTTGAAGTGTTGACGCCTGACCAGCTTCTTGAACAATTCGGAGATGTATTAAAAATTGTGCAAATTATACTAGGGGGCATTGCAGCGATAAGCCTTATTGTTGGCGGGGTTGGGATAATGAATTCTATGTACACTAATGTGCTGGAAAGGACTAGGGAAATTGGGATAATGAAGTCGATAGGTGCAACGTCTAAAGATATAATGTGGATATTCTTGTTTGAGTCTGGTATAATGGGCGCAATCGGCGGGTTGTTGGGTGTGCTTCTTGGTTCAATGATTGCCATAACTGTTGGAAAGGTTGCAGAACAGCAAGGGTTCCAGTTGTTGAAGATTATAATTGATTATAAGCTGATAATATTTGCAGCATTGTTTTCGTTTGTGGTAGGGGCGTTGTCAGGGTACCTGCCGGCAAAGCAGGCTGCAAAGCTTAACCCTGTGGATTCGCTGAGGTACGGGCAATGATAAGGGACGACTTAATGTATGCAGTGCATAACTTGAGGTATAGAAAGCTAAGGTCGTGGTTGACAATAATAGGTATAGTTATAGGCATAGCGGCGATTGTTGCCTTGATGCATTTAGGTGCGGGATTGGAAAATGCAGTGAGGGAACAGTTTGAAAAGATGGGGATAAACAGTATCAGGGTTGTGCCTAAAGGTTTTACAGGCCCGGGGAGTACGGTAGAGGCTTTAACAACAAAAGATGTTGATGTGATTGAGTCAATACCTGGAGTGGATTATGCTGAAGGCATTCTTAACTCAAGGCAGGAAATTAAGTTCGGGAATGAAGTTGTGTATAATAACATAATAGGTTCGCCTGTTGGCAAGTCTGATAAAGTTTTTGCAGACCTTGACTTGGAGTTTGAGTCTGGGCAAAGATACGGGAAAGGGGAGTATAATTCTGTGGTCATAGGCAACTATGTTGCGCATGAAATGTTTAAAAAAGAAGTTAAGCAAAGGGGCAGCTTAACCATTGGCGGTAAAAAGTTTAAGGTTGCAGGAGTGTTAAAAAAGACAGGGCTTGAACTGGATAAGCAAATATATATGCCGTTGCAGTCGTTGAGGGAATTGACAGGAGAAGATGAAAAGGTTACTGGTATAAGAGTGCAAATAAAAAAAGGTGAAGATATAAAAGTTATAGCAAAAAAGATTGAAAGTAAGTTAAAACGTTCAAGGGATGATGAAGCGTTTCAAGTCTTTACACCTGAACAACTTCTTACACAAATAGGTTCAATACTTGACATTATAAGGTTTATCCTTGCAGGGATTGCTGCAATATCTTTAGTGGTTGGCGGGATTGGAATAATGAACGCAATGTATACTTCTGTTAAGGAAAGGACAAGAGAAATTGGCGTGATGAAAGCTGTCGGCGCAACTAATTATGATGTTGCAATGATGTTTGTTGTAGAGTCTGGGTTGATAGGGATGGTGGGAGGTGTTATAGGGGTGGTAATAGGTTTGGCGATGGCGTTTTCAGTAGAAGGCATAGCTGCACAGTTAGGGTTTGCGTTGATATCAATAAAGGCAGATGTTGAAGTGATAGTGTTTGCTTTAGTGTTCGCTTTTGTTGTCGGAATGCTTTCAGGATTTATGCCGGCAATAAGGGCAGCCAAGATGGTGCCGGTGGAAGCTTTAAGGTATGAATAAGTATCCTTTTTGAAACTATTTCTTATATAAAATTCCACAACTTTTATATAGATGCTTAAAATTAAAGTAATATCTTTAAAGGAGGATAAAAAATGAGTCTAGTATGGAAAACATTTAAGAGGCATTATCTATGGAAAACTTTGTTTTTTGTGGTGTTGCTTCTTTTCGTAGGAAGCTTTTTTACAGACAATTATGCTTTCTTAAGAACAGGAAAGAGTGTTTTAAACACAGAAAAAAACGTAGCTGAGTTTAACGGCGATAAAGTTAAGCTTGACTTTTATGTAATGTCGCAATGCCCTTACGGTGTGCAGGTTGAGAATGCGGTTGCACCCGTGCTTAAAAAAATGGGTAATGCTGTTGATTTTACATTGAATTTTATTGGAAGAACAAACGGTGACGAGTTTCAATCATTACACGGCCAAGAAGAAGTTAACGAGGATATAAGGCAATTATGTATACAGAAAGATTTTAATGATAAGCTTGTTGATTACTTGCTTTGTTTGAACAAAGATGCAAGAAATTCTGCGTCAAGGTGGGAACAGTGTGCAAAAGATAATGGAATTGATGTGGACAAAGTTAAAAATTGTTTTGACAATGAAGGAAAACAGTTGCTTAAGGATTCTTTCAAGGCAAGCGATGATATAGGTGCAACAGGCAGCCCAACTATATACGTAAATGATAAGCCTTACCAAAGCGGCAGGGATGCGTTGTCATTCCAAAGGGCATTATGCCAAAACTTGAAAAATCATCCTGAATGTGAAGATTTGCCTGAGTGCGGGACTGATGCAGATTGTACAGCTGAGGAAGGGAAAATTGGCGTGTGCCAGGAAGGCAGCTGTGCATACAAAGATCCTGTGGTGGTAGATTTTGTAGTTTTGAATGATGAGAAATGCAAAAACTGTGACACTACGCAAATTGTGGATGTTACAAAATCTTATTTCCCAGGGGCAAAAGTGAAAAATGTGGATGTTAGTTCAGATGAAGGAAAAGCTTTGGTTGAAAAGTATGGTGTAAAACTTGTGCCAGCTTATTTCTTAGACAAAAACCTTGATCAAACATATTTCTGGCAGAATGAGCCGAGAATAAGGACAGCATTCGAGGAAACTGAAGACGGCTACAAACTTAAAGATGACGTGACAGGGGCAAGTTGGTTTGTGGATGAGGATGCAAGGAAAGAGTTTTATGAAACAATTGGGGTTACATTAGGCGATAACAAACCGCAAATAGACTTTTTTGTTATGTCTTACTGCCCATACGGTAACCAGGCAGAAACAGCAATCGAGCCGGTTTACCAATTGTTAAAGGACAAGGCAGAGTTTAAGCCGCATTATGTCATTTATAGTAATTACCAAGGCGGCGGGCCACAGTTCTGTTTAGATAAAGACAGCAAATATTGTTCCATGCACGGCGTGCAGGAAATGAATCAGGACATGAGAGAAGCGTGCGTGAAAGAATTGTCAGGAATGGATGCTTGGTTTAAGTTTGCTCTAGAGATGAACACCAAATGCAACTACCAAAATGCTGACACCTGCTGGGAAGGCGTTGCTAAGGATCTAGGATATGATGCGGAAGCAATAAAAAGCTGTTTTGACGAGAAAGCTGAAGAGTACGCAGCAGAAGACTTGGAATTAGGCAACAAACTGGGCGTGAGAGGTTCGCCAACAGTGTTCATTGACGGAGAACAGTATTCCGGTCCAAGAACGCCTGAAGGCTATAAACAAGCATTATGTAGTGCATTTGAAGATAGACCAGAAGAATGTGATACAGTGTTGGAAGGACAAACCGCAACACAAACTACAAACAACGCAGCAGGCTGTGGAGCTTAAACCACCTTTTTCTTTTTTATTTCTTAATTCTTAACCCAAAACATTTATATAGTATTTAGTGCCATTATTAGGTAGTAAAATGTTTAAGAAGGCACTTGCTTTGGGGGTATTTGTAATAACAATCTTGGCTTTAATCGTAGGATACTATAGTCCAATGTCTAAAGCTAACCAATATAGTAATAATTCGCCTTCTGACGTTATAAGTGAAGGGCAAATCCTTGTTTATGAAAATAAAGTTATACTAAACAAAGAGGGAATATATTGGGTAAGGTATGCTGATACTGATTCAATGAAGCCTGTTCTGGATGAAAATGCTAACGGCTTGGAGATAGTGCCTAAATCTGAAGATGAGATAAAGGTCGGGGATATTGTGTCTTATCAAGCTGTGTGGCAAGATAAGCTTGTAGTTCATAGGGTTGTGGATAAAGGAAAAGATGCGTTCGGAACTTATTTTATCTTGAAAGGAGATAATAACGATGAAGTTGACCCAGGCAAAGTAAGGTTTAGCCAAATTAAGTTTAAGACTATTGCTATAATATATTAAGGGGGTAAAAATGAAAAAAGAAGCAAAATGTAAAAAGTGTGGCGCAGTCTATCTGCTTGACCCAAGCGCAGATAAAATGCCAAAAGCTTGTGTGTGTACGTGTGAAGGGCATAGTTTTGTTGTTCAAGAAGGCTAAAGTAATGCAACAATTGCATAACCAACTAACGACCCTGCTGTGATGTACGGCATGGCAGGGTAGTATTTCTTTTTGTCACCGTATATGAAAAGCAATGTAAGAGAAATAGCAGCAAAGAGCGGGATTATGTATGTTCTGAAGTCTGTCAAGCCTAAGTTTAAAGTTCTCATCACTACAGAAGCGAATAATAAAGGAAAGCCTATGTCGCCACCGCCAAGAATGGCCATGCCTTTTTTGTAAGGTATAAGCAATCCTGCAAAAACTTTCAACGAACCTTCAAATTTTGCAAGCTTGATCATGTGCTTTGTTTTTCTTACTGCAATAAAGTCGTAGACTGAAATTAGTAAAAGTAAAATTATTATGGAAGTTATGTTAAATATTGGAGTAAACAAAGTGGCAATTGCGCCGTAAATAAAAATTTCAGTGAAATTGTGGATTACAGTGTTGTTCTTGAATACTCTTAACAAGGAGAAAATTGTTGCAATGATTATAGACTCGTATTTGCCTAAAAAACTGTTGAAGCTGATTACCAAAGTAAGCCAGATAGTGAAAAGGAACCAAAAGCGCCATAACGTGGATAACTGAAATCTTGCCAGGATTAAGCCTAAAACTGTGGCGAGAATGATTAAAACGAAAACCGGCAAAAAGGACGTGGAAGGTTGTTCAACTTTGGGGGTTGTGATGCCTAAAACGATTTCTTCTTTGCCTGAATAGTTTGTGCTTACCCATAACCCAACAAGCTGGGTTAGCAAAAATAAAATGATTAAGATGATTGTTACTTTTATGTTGTGTTTCACAATAACTAAATGAACATAGGAACTTTATAAAATTATCTTAATGTGCTTATCCAAAACTTTAAATAGAAAAATTGTTTTAATTTTAATCATAAAGAGGGAGATTTATGAGAAGTAAAAAACAATTGTTGATTATTATCTTGTTAATTATACTAGCAACTTTGCATTTTTCTTCAGGAGAGGAAAATGCGACTTCTACAAATACTACAATAAATAATATAGAAACGCCTACAAATATAACAACAAATGATATAGAAAGTCCCATAACTTTAATATATGATAATGATAAGGTGTTGGTAGGCGAGAAACTTGAAGGAAAAATAAAAATTAAACTTAACCAGACAATTTCGCCTGATGAAGAAATTGAACTTAAACTGCTTTCAAAATCTAAAAAGATTAAGATCAAAGATTTATTAGATAACGCGTCAATATCTTATAGCATCAAAGAAAACATGTTAGAAAAATCAAACCCTGAAAGTTCTAAAACCATAACATTCACACAAGACGGAAATTATACCATAGGTGTTCTGCTGCCAAGGTTTTCACAAGTGCATTCTGTCAAAATGGATGTAAGCGGTCCGGCAAATAATAATATTAAAATTCCTAGGATGGATATTGGGAACGATGGTACAATAGACTGGTTTTACTTAGGCGATTTTGACGGTTTTGAACAGGATTCTGTTGTGCCTGAAGGGTTAAATGAAGATGCGCCAGGCAGAAGCGTTTTCTTGAATGATAATAAAACTTATTTCTGTCAGAAAATTGATTTGCCGTTTGCACAAGATTTTGATGTGTATGCTAAATATAAAAAAACAGGCAGTATGGGTAACATATCTGCGTTAATACTTGCACCGTTTGAAGGCAATTTTAATTATCTAACAGGCGGGGATGATAACTGTGACATGGAAGAAAGTGATGTTGAAAGTTATCATCATTGCATAACCAAAGTTCAACTGAATTATGCGGCCAAAGGTGAACACCTTGTTTGTGTTTATAATGCCGGCGGGTATGAGCTTGACGGTGAAGGAAATCCAATCCAGGATTCTAACGAATACGTAGTAAGGGCGGACAACAGTGAAACTTCACAAACTGCCTACAAGTGTGTATCAGAGAGTGAAGGAGATTTTCAATGTTCGCCAATAACAACTAATAATTTTTTTATAAAAGTCAAGCCAGGTAAGTATACACAATATCTGCGTTCCAGTATAGATTTTGATAAATACGAGCTTGGGCCGAGGGCTGTGCTAAATTCTTTCAGAAAATATGTTGGTTCAAACGATGACAATGAAAATCCGTTTAATAATTTTCCAGGGGTGTGCCAGGAAGAAAGTTGTCTTTTGCCAATAACAATTTATGTTAACGGCTCTGGAGAGATTACAATAAGCAACCTTGACGTAAGATATTTTTATGAAGTTGAGCAGGCAGAAAGCCAGATATTTGATGTGGTTAAAGCGCCTCCAATAATTGAGAAAATTAACAATAAAAACCTTGAAACCGAGGCAGTAACAATTGAGATTCCGTTAAGTTTGTTTGATTTTGAAGTGCCTGACATGCCAATATCATATCTAAAATCTTATAATGCAAAAATTAAAGTGAAGTTTATGGGTTATGATGATGAAGCAGAATTGACTGTGTATAAAGATACAATACCATTGGAAGGTGCAATGGCAAAAATAAATGAAACCGAGTTTTATATTAACCAAATTTTGGCTGACAACACTATGACTGAGTTTCTTGAGATGTTACAAATTAAACCAAAATTGCTTGATGCCAAGGCGCAGCTGGCTAACTTGAGACTGCAAGCGCAAGGTGCTGAAGATGATACAACATACATTGAGCAGCTAGAAACACTAAAAGAAGGGTTGGTTAAAAGTGTAAAACAAAAAAGGGCGGTGAGTGACGTTGGATTAGTTAACTTGAATGATATCAAAAATGAAATGTTGCAGGGTTATACGGCTGAAGAAGTGTTAAGAATGCAGGATGATTTTAATGTGAAGTTTTCAGTTAAGACTTATGAAGTTGAGGATTATAATGGTAATGTTGAAAAGTATAATCTTGTAAAAAAAACAATAACTGCAAAAGCCACAGCTAAAAAGGTTTCAATATATGAAGAGATACCTAAAAGTGTAGCGTATAGTGTGAATGAGATTACGTTCTCTGAAACGCCTGACATTGTTAAACCTGACCCTATTGTGAAATGGTTTGTGCAAAATTTAAGAGACAAAGAAATAACTTATGTGGTTAAGTCAAATATAGATGTATACGATGAAACCAAAACAATAGTAGTTAAAGAAAAAGAAGTAGAAGAAGTTCAACAGGAAGAAGATGAAGATGAGTGCGGTGATAATGTTTGTGGTGACACTGAAGATGAAGAAAGTTGCCCTGAAGATTGTAAAGAGCCAAGTTCTTCGTTTGTTTGGGTGTTGGTTGTGATATTGGTTGCTGCTGGCGGGTTGTTCTTGTTAGTTAAACTAGGTGTAATCAACCTTGGAAAAAAGTCGCCTTTTGCAAACAAGGCGCAGGAAGATGCGGTAGTAAAGTTTGTGAGGAGTATGAAGGCTAAGGGTAAGAAAGATGAGGAAATACAAAAAATGTTGTTGGGCAAGGGGTGGTCAAAGGACCACGTGCAGTATGTGTTTGAGTTGATAAAACAAAACCCAGTAAACCCTGCGTTAGTAAAATATGTTGCTGCAGCCAGAAAAAAAGGTATGACAGATGAACAAATAAGGAATGTGCTTTTGCAACAAAAATGGCCAAAAGAACAAGTTGAGGCGGCTTTGAAACAAAAAGTTTAAATATAAAATTAGGTTTTATAAACTTATGAAAAGAGGTAAACATCTATTATTTATACTAGTTTTAGTTTTGTTCGCATTTAATGTTTATGCAGCTTGCGATGATTCTGATGCTGACGGTTATGGAATTGTGCCGGATGATTGTGCACATGCAGAAGTTGATTGTAACGATAATGATCCAACAATAAACCCGGGAGCAACAGAGGTTGCAAACGGTATTGATGATGATTGTGACGGCGAAATAGATAATGGGATAGTGCCTATTTGTATTGATTCAGATGATGATGGGTATAATTCTACTGAAAGTTGTGATAATGATGCTGCATGTTGTCAAAATCCTCAAGATGCTGACTGTGATGATTCGTCTGGTTTGGTTAATCCTGGACTAGAAGAGATTTGTGGGGATGGATTGGATAATGATTGTGACTCAACAACCGAGGATGAATGTGAAGAGGAAAACTTTACACAGTCAACAACGATTGTAACCCCAACAGGGTGTAACTTGATTGACGGAGGTTTGTATTGGGCTGATTGTGATGGGGAAGAGGTAACTAGTGTGCATGAAGGTGATTCGGTTTATCTGGTAGTTTCAACAGATAGGTGTAGCGGTGATTCACTAGTTGATTATGTTGTTAAGGATGATGGCGGGAATGATGTGGATACTTTAACTGAAGAGTATTTTTTGCATATGGATGAAGTTGACGGGCAAGAGGCTGACATAAGTGTTTGGGCAGCTGGGTGGGACGCGCAGCTTGGAACATATACATTTACTGCAACTGTTACAACTCCTGATGAAGGGAGTTTTGAGGGAGATGGTTCACAGTTAACAGTTGAAGAATGTCCAGTTGATGATCTTGATTGTCCTAAAGTATGTGAACTGCAAGGTGGCTTTGTTTCTATTTCCGGGGGAAGGAGTGCAAGGCAACAAGGCGGAACATCTTTGCCATCAAATGAGCCACTGTGCCAGCCTGAATGGGATTGTAGTGGCGCGCAATGGAGCGAGTGCGACCCTGTAACGAGAAAAATGACAAGGGACCTTAGTCAATGTGTGTTTATAGGCACTGGGGATGATGATTGTAAGCAACAAAGTTTGGCAGAGTTACCTAGCGAAAGGAGTTGTACGCCGCAACAAGAAACTCCAAGAGTAATTGAACCTGTGGTAGAGGAAGATGAGTGTGGAGACGGGTATTGTGGCGATACCGAAGATGAAGAAAGTTGCCCTGAAGATTGTTTTGTAGAAGAAAAATCAGGGTTTCCATGGCTTATGATACTTATTATATTCATACTAATACTACTAGTTGTAGGTGGCGTGTTATATTATTTTAAGCTAAAATCAAGCTATGCTAAGCCAACCAAGTCGCCGTTTACTACACCTGCAGATGAAACTGCTGTTGTGAACTACATTAAAATGTCTAAAGCGAAAAATGTTCCTGATGCGCAAATAAAAGCTTTATTGAAAAAGAGTAATTGGACAGACGAACAAATTAGTTATGCATTTAAGAAAGTAACACAGTCGCAAACATCTAATCCAGCTCAAAAGGCCCAGGCCCAACCAAAAGGTAATGCGCAGACTAACACACAGCAGAAACAATGAATGAAGAAGTCAAGCAACAAATTGAAACAGATGCAAGGTTGTTTGTTGCTTTCTGGAACTATAAAGCGTTTGAAGATGCTCAAGATTTGATTCTGGAAACTAAAGAAAGGATATTAACTAAAGGGTATGATTTAGAAAAAGTTGTTTACTATGATAAACTTTCTAATGTGAATGAACTTGTGGACTTTTATATTTCTTCATTATTTTCTTTGCAATATTATCAAGATGAAAAGGTAGCGTATTTTTTTTCTACGTTGGATGATGTAAAAATGCTAAAAACATCTGTAGAACCAAAAGAGAGTTTAACCTATGAAGAAAGGGTAATGCTTGACATAGCGTTGCATGAGAATGAACTTATAAAAAAAATTGAAGAGGAAGATATACAAAAACTTGTTAACATCGTGGAACAAAAAGGTGTAATGGGAGCTTGCCAGATTGAAGTTTTGGATGGCATAAAAAGGCAAAGGTTCGGCGTAAAAAAAGATTACCTTGATTTTATAAGGCATGTTAATGAGGTTTCTGAGAGGATAACAGCATCTATTAAAGGAGACGACTACTTTGAATTCATTAACGATTTTTTTGCAAAATACTTAAAACATGATTATTATAAAATGTTAGAAAATGTTTATGAAAGGCAGGCTGATAGAATATTTTCTTAAAATTAGAAAGATTTATAAGGGATATTAAATTAATTTTTTTCGTTTGCGCGGGTAGTACAATGGCTAGTATTTCGGCCTTCCAAGCCGACGATCCGGGTTCGAATCCCGGCTCGCGCATTTTCTTTATACTTAAGAGAAAGAAATAAACTAGATGATAAAGAGGCAGAATAGTCCCGGCTATATAAAGTCATAATTGCCATATCAATTTTAGTTATATTCTCAAACATATAATATTATATTATAT
>RFJO01000090.1 GCA_003694495.1 Candidatus Woesearchaeota archaeon | reverse complement strand
GTATTAATCTTTTAAATATTTATCTTTTAGATTAATGCTCATATTGCTTGTTTATGATGAATAATAAACTATTTTTTTAGCGATTAAATTCTTAAAACTTTATCATACTTAGGCATTACAACATTTTTATGGTACTTCTTGAACAATTCAGGGTGCTGCGTGTGCACAGGTATAATCTTTTTAGGCTTAATCTCTTTTATAATATAATTCAGGTCATTTATGTTGGCATGCCCTGACGCATGCGCCTTAAGCATTTTCATGTCAAAATGTTTCAGCCAGTTCATTAATACAGTCCTTTGCTCTTCATTATCTTCCCCTTCCAAAAAATGTTCAGAAAGCGAGTATATAAATATTGAACCATTGACTGGTTTTATATAAATAAGTTCCATTAACGAATAAAAACTTAGCATCATTGCAAGCTTGTTTTGGTTTTTGCTCATTTCTTTAAACGTAATCATCTTACCCATGTAATCCCTTTCCCACACAAAATAATCCTTTTCATCAAAATCTCTTGACTTTTTAAGCCTGAAATAGACTTTTATGTTCGGATCATTTTTAACATCAGGACAGTTAATGTATTGTTTAAGGTTATCTAGGAGGTAAGCTGTTCTTGTATCAATTACAACTTTTCTTTTGTTATTCACTGCAGCTTTATAGAACGACATAAACCTGTCAATGTTTCTCGCGGTAAGGTTTGCCACAACAAGCCCTTTAGCTTTTTTCATATACTCGTCAAACTTTTCCATCACATCTTTCTCTGTAGCATTCTTCGGCATATTATCGTTGCCCATCCTTGTACCTTCTGTAATTAACGCTATTGGTTTTGCTTTTTTAGCTTTATTTATAAAATCCTTTGTCATGCCCGCCTTAGGCCCGTGCAATCTTAAGTCTCCAGTATACACAACAGCTCCCTTTGAAGTATGAATGATAAACCCGTACGCTCCTGGTATTGAATGGTCAACATGCACAGGTTCAATCGTTAAATGTTTAACTTTTATCACGTCGCCTGTTTTGAAGGTTTTGATCTTCTCATGTTTGCCGTAGTTAAAGAACTGGGGGTAAAGCTTTTTGCTGACCTCAAGCATGTTATAGGCAAACTCTCCGATGTACAATGGAATTGATTCGTCAACAAATGGTAGATGCCCCCAATGGTCAGAGTGCGCATGCGAAATAAATATGCCGTCGATGTTGGGCTTTTTATATTTCATGTTTGTAAATCTTAACATTTCTTTGCTATAGATTCCTTCTATTTTAGGTACAAGGTCAAACTCGAAATAAACTTCTAAACCGTTTGCTGTTCTTGGCGCAAGCCACTCATAAAAGAAATCTTCACCGAATGAAAACGATTGGCCAAAGTCAAGATAAATTTTTGCATTCTTGTCTTTAAGAAGGATTTTGTTACCGCCAATCTCCCCAACTCCACCATAAAATCTCAGTGTTGTCATAGGTTAACAAATGAGGTTTAACATTTTTAAGTTTATGGGTTCGCATATCTAATTCTTCATAGAGTACTAAAGAAAAAAATATAAAGCATTTAATCTTGCAGATATTTAATGGACATTGAAAAACTAATTTCTGAGCTTAAATCTTCTGATTTATACGCCGAATGCGGTTGCGGTTGCAAGTTTAAGCTTAAAGATGTTCTCATGTTTGACGGCACCAAGCCTTTCCCTAAAGAAGCCAAGGAAAAACAGCAAGAATTAAAGCAGGAGTTAGAAGACAGAAAAAAAGCGTTGGAAAAGAAAAAGAAATTGGCTACAGAAAAGGCGGAGATAACTACCAAATCTGTCAATATAGGTAAAATGCTTGAGAAAGTTTTGCCGACTTTGAAAGACTTCCCTTGGGTTTTGCCAGATTGCAGGTTTATCGGCAACCCAATTGACTTGGTAAACTTTAACGGCATAAGCAAGAACGTTATAGGCTCGATAAGCTTTGTTGAGATTAAGACTGGCACCGCTCGACTTAAGAAGAACGAGAAAGCCATTAAAGATGCAGTGGAAGATCACAGGTTGTCGTATAAGGTGATAAAATGAAACTTTTTGAAGAGTTCCAGGCGTTTAGGCGAATCCTTTGCATTTGCCCATGTTGCGGCGAGATTAAGCGCCTTTCAGATTTAAAACTAACAACCAAGGAGCATGGCCCTGACACTTGGCTTGACAAGTTTGAAAAAAAGGAGAGGTTAGTTGAAAAGAAAGAAGAAGCTTTTGAGAAGGTCAAGGAAGAGTTAAGGAAAAAGAGCGTTGAGCGTGGTCAAAAAGAAGCTGAAAAAATTTTCAGGCAAGCCATTAACCCTGAGTTGCGATCATTAAGGCTCGACCCAAAAGACATGACGCCCATTTTAAACCCTGTTGACTTTATTGTTTTTAAAGGCATGGTTAAGACTGAAAACGTCAGCGACATAATTTTTCTATCTAAGCACATAAGCAACAGTTACCTAAACTCTTTGCGCCGGCAGGTTAAGAAGGCAATAGACAAAAGAAACTACGACTGGAAACTTGTAAGGATATCCAACGACGGCAGTATAAAGATTGAGTAAACACGTTACCAAAAATGTTTTAAGCATAAGTGCATTATAATCTTTTATGAACCGCACAATCCAGCTGATTATTTTTTTAACTATTTTCACATTACTTTATTTCTCTTTAAACTCTTATGTTGTATTTAGGCTTTCTTCAATGC
>RFJO01000089.1 GCA_003694495.1 Candidatus Woesearchaeota archaeon | reverse complement strand
ATATTAATTGGTTTTTTTATGTAACCATTACAAGCATAGTGGTGGTTGGTATAATAAAATATATATATAACTAAAAGTTTAATTAAATAGGAGGACAAAAAACATGAAAACTAAAATATTTATTATATTGTTGCTTCTGTTAATGCACGTTGCATTTGCACATGGGGATTTAAACAAAGCACAAGAGATTATTGACAAAAATTTGCCTTATAATAATCTAACCGATGAAGATTTTGAAATTCTTGGAGATTATTATATGGAGCTTATGGCAGGTGACAGGCATGACGAGATGGATGAAATGATGGGTGGAGAGGGTTCAGAAAGCTTAAGGCAAATGCATATCCAAATGGGAAAAAAGTATTATTATAGCTTAAACAATGAACAAAATCAAATGATGAATAGTAGGAGGTCTGAAATTATGATGATGGGAACAAACGGAATGATGGGATATAATATGTGGCAATGGAATTATTTTGGTGCAATTATATATTTTGCAATTGCAGCATTTATTTTTAGCTTAATTTTTTGGCTAACATATAGGTTAATAGTAGAGGATAAAAATGCAAAAAAAACTAAATGAAATCGCATGGGCAACAAGTGCATCAATTGTTGCAGCTTTTGCAATGCTTGTGTTGGGCATTGCAGGAAACTTTGGCTTATATACCGGTGCAGTTAACATGATGCAACAATGGCATATGTTTTTTTCATTAAGCATAAGTGGTATATTGGCTGGAATGATTGAAGCTGCAATAATAACGTTCGTGTTTATGTACCCCTTAGCAAAAATATACAACAGTTTAAACAAAAATGGTAAAATATAAGTGCCCAAAATGTGGGATGAATTATAATAATCCAGGCACTTGTAAAATGGATGGTGCTACACTTGTCAAAGCAGGGGATGTGAAGTCATCTGATCATAATCATTCTATGCACAAAAAACATGACCATTCAGAACATCATAAACATATGGTTAAAGATTTTAAAAAAAGGTTTATAGTGTCAACGGCTGTCACGCTGCCAATTCTACTTCTATCTCCATTGATACAGAATATCTTGAGAATTAGTTATAGCTTTGCAGGGGACAAATTTGTCTTGTGGGCTTTATCAAGCTTTATCTTTTTCTATGGCGGTTGGCCGTTTATTAAAGGAATATTAGGAGAACTGAAAAAGAAACAGCCTGGCATGATGACATTAATTGCATTAGCAATTTCTGTAGCTTACTTCTATAGTTCTGCGGTGGTGTTTGGGTTGAAAGGCAAATTCTTTTTCTGGGAATTAGCCACTTTGATTGATGTTATGCTTTTAGGACACTGGCTTGAAATGAAATCTGTGCTTGGTGCATCTAAAGCTCTAGAAAAATTAGCGCAATTACTGCCAGATACTGCACATATCATAAAAAATGGAAAAATAATAGATGTAAAAGTGTCTGAAATAAAAAAAGGAGATTTGATTCTTATCAAGGCCGGAGAAAAAGTGCCAGCAGACGGAGTGGTTGTAAAAGGAGAAAGTTATATTGACGAGTCCATGCTTACCGGGGAATCAAAACCTGTGCTAAAGAAAAAAGGCGATAAGGTTATAGGTGGCTCTATAAATGACGGTTCAGTATTAGAAGTAAAAGTTAAAGGCACTGGCAAAGATTCTTACCTTAACAAAGTAATCAATCTTGTGAAAGATGCGCAAGCCTCAAAATCAAAAACACAAAGGTTGGCTGACGTGGCGGCAAAATGGCTTACCATTGTTGCCATAACTACAGGTATAGGAACTTTTGTTTACTGGCTATATTACGGTCCGGAACTGGCTTTTGCTATTGAGAGGATGGCTACTGTGATGGTTATCGCTTGCCCGCATGCGTTGGGTTTGGCAATACCTTTAGTTAGTGCTGTATCAACATCATTATCAGCAAAGAACGGGCTTTTGATAAGGAACAGAACAGCTTTTGAAAACTCAAGAAAAATATCAACTATAGTTTTTGATAAAACTGGAACACTGACTGAAGGAAAGTTTGGTGTTTCCTCTGCTTTAATCCTAGACAAAACATATGATGAAAAAAAACTTATTGAATTAGTTGCCTCACTGGAAAAAAAGTCCGAGCACCCTATCGCAAAAGGTATTATAGAAAAAGCAAAATCAATAAAAGCTAAAGAATTAAAAGTTACCAACTTTAAAGTTATGAAGGGTGAAGGTGTTGAAGGGTTTGTGGGCGGAAAAAATGTTAAACTAGTTAGCCAAAATTATATCATAAAAAATAACCTTAAGTTGCCAAAGGCACAAATAAATAGTGATGGAACATTGGTCTATGTAATTGTAAATAAAAAGATTATAGGGGTCATTACACTTGCAGACAAGATAAGACAAGAATCTTTTGAAGCTATAAAACTGCTGCAAGAAGCTAAAATAAAGTGCTGGATGTTGACTGGAGATAACAAAAACATTGCTAAAGTTGTAGCAAAAAAATTAAAACTAGACGGTTTTTTTGCAGAGGTTTTACCACACGAAAAACTTGAAAAGATAAAAGAACTTCAAAGTCAAGGCGAATTTGTGGCCATGACTGGTGATGGCATAAATGATGCGCCAGCATTAGCACAAGCTGATGTTGGAATTGCTATTGGCTCGGGGACAGATGTGGCTGCCGAAACTGCAGACATAATTTTAGTCAATAGTAACCCGAAAGATGTAGCCGCCTTAATCCTGTTTGGCCAAGCCACATATAATAAAATGGTACAAAACCTTTTCTGGGCAACAGGATATAACCTTATTGCAATACCTTTGGCTGCTGGTATTTTATACAATGCCTATAACATATTAATATCGCCTGCGGTTGGCGCTGCGTTGATGTCACTAAGCACTATAATAGTGGCGGTTAACGCTAAGTTCCTTAAAGTAAAGAAAAATTAGAGCAAATTTTAAATAATGATAGGGAATTATTCCATTTAATGAACGGCATCTTAGTTGGATTGTTAATATTTGCAGGGATTATTGCGTTGTTGTATTATTTAAACATATTATTGCCAGTGCTGGGGTTGTTGACATTTATAGTATCATTGTTTATTTTTGTAAAATTGTTCTTAAAAAAATATAACCCTTACGAAGCTGCAGTGATATACAGGTTTGGAAGGTTTCACAGGGTGAACAAAGGATGGACGATTGTGTTGCCCTGGATTGAAAAGGTTGGGGCTGTGATTGATTTGAGGGAACAAAAACAAAACGTTTCTGTGCCGGCAATTTCAAAAGAGGGGCTTAAGGTGGACATGAACGCATTGGTGTATTATTATGTCCAAAACCCAAAAAATGTTGTACTTAACGTAAACGACTTTCAAACATCTTTTACTGATCTTGTAGAAAGTAGCATAAGGGACATTGCAGCTGACTTTAATTTTACACAATTATTGGTAAATGTTGAACATGTTGCCGAACTACTAAAACAAAGGATTGCGCCTATATTAGACAGGTGGGGCATGGCGATGAAAACATTGGAAATAATGAACATTAAACCGCCAGAATCTGTAATGGAAGCGTTGGAATCGGTAAAAGTTTCTGAGCAAAACCTGGCAGCTAAACGTTTTGTTGCTGAAGCTAGAAGGATTGTTACAAGGGCATTAGGTGAAGGAACACAAAGCTTTGACGATAGAACGATAACATACCTTTATGTAAAAGCTTTGGAAAACATGAAATCTGCAAAAATGCTGTTGCCTGCTGAGTTTATGGATGTTGTGCACGGCCAAGGTGGCAAGGCCGCACCTGGATCTAGCAACAGGCTAGCTTCCGGGATGATAGCAGGAAGCACTTTTACCAAAGCATTGAACATGATTACAGATGAAGTTAAGAAAGAAAGTGTTAACAAAGATAATCAGGAAGAAGAAGCTGCTGCAGGCTTTGACGGCATGGACGGAAGCTTTAACGGCCAATATAACCCTGAAGAAAAACATGATAATTAAACAAAACTTCTTATCCCTTTTTGCAACAACCAAAATATTACAGCGTAAGTGAATAAAGGATAATAGCCAAAGATTGCAGCAATGAAAATAAACACAGATACAATGTCAAAAATGCTTGAAATGTCAAAAAAGTAAACTATTGATTTTAAGAGGAGTAATCCTGCCAACACTAAAGCTGGAAGTTTAAGCGCCGGGAAAAACTTTAACAAAAATAAAACTACTGCCGAGGTTAAGTCTAATAAACCTAAAATGAAAACCAATACCATGATAAGTCATTTAAAATAAGCTTTTAAAAAATTTGCTAATCTTATATATAGGACAAGACAAAAACACGCAGGGTTTATAAATAAAATATACATTTTCTAGTTAATGATTCAAATAAAAGGGTTTATGCCGAGGTTGTATCAAGAAACCATACTGCATACTTCTATGACCAAAAATCCGCTTATTGTAATACCTACAGGCATGGGCAAAACCAAAACCGCAATCCTTATAGCGGTGCACAGGCTTAACATGCACCCTAAATCAAAAATATTGTTCCTTACACCCACAAAACCGTTAGCTTCGCAAATCGTTGAAGAGTTTAAGCAATCTACCACGATAGATAAGGATGAAATTGTGTTGTTTACAGGGAGCGTAACCCCGGAAAAAAGGCAGAAGTTGTGGGAAAATGCTACAGTTATTGTGTCAACACCGCAAACTGCAGCGAATGATGTAATAAATAAAAGGATTAACCTGAAAGAAGTAAGCTGCCTGATAATTGACGAAGCGCATTTGGCTGTGGGGGATTATGATTATTCTTTTATCAGTAAAGAGTATAATAAAACCGCAAGTTTTCCAAGGATTGTAGGGCTGACTGCGTCACCAGGGTCTAACCTAGAAAAAATAACAGAAGTTTGCAAAAATTTATACATTGAAGAAATAGAAGTAAGAACTAAAGATGACCCAGACATGAAGCCGTATGTGCAAGAAATGGAAATTGAGTATGTCATGGTTAACCTTCCTGAAGAGTTCAAGAGTGTTAAAAAATTTTTAGAAGATTGTTTTAAATCAAAACTGTTTAAAATAAAAGAACTTGGTTACGATGTAAACTCAACAAAAATTAGTAAGAAAGATCTTCTCGCGTTGCAAAAAGATATGCAAAGAAAAATTGCGTCCGGGGAAAAGGATTATAGCATATGGAGCCTGTTGTCAATTGTTGCAGAAGCAATTAAAGTGCAACATGCCATAGAACTGCTTGAAACCCAAGGGATAAGTGCGTTGTATAAATATTTCAGAAAACTTTACCAAGAAGCTGAAAAAACTAAAACGAAAGCTACAAAGAATTTGGTTGTTGATCTAAACTTTAAGTCGGCTTATCTTAAAACGCAGCATCTTGTTGATGAAGACATTGAACATCCTAAACTGAAAAAACTTAAAGAGATTTTAAATGAAACAATAAATAACAAGAAAGATGCAAAAGTAATAGTGTTCACACAGTATAGGGATTCGGGGACAAAACTTGTGAAAGAACTTAACCAGATTGAAAATGTTAAAGCTGAAATCTTTGTAGGCCAAGCTAAGAAAAACGGAACCGGCATGACGCAAAAAGAACAAATTCAAATGCTTGAAAGGTTTAGGAGTAATGAGTTTAACACAATTGTTATGACTTCTGTCGGTGAGCTGGGGTTGGATATACCGTCAGTTGAAGAGGTTATATTTTATGAGCCTGTGCCTTCGGCAATAAGGCAAATACAAAGAAAAGGCAGGACTGCAAGGCATGACAAAGGTAAAGTGAGAATACTTGTCACAAAGAATACTATTGATGAAGCTTACAAGTGGACAGCGTTCCATAAAGAAAAAAGAATGTATAAACTGTTAAATGATTTGAAAAATAAAATCAAGTTTGAAGCTAAAAAACAGCCTACCCTGAATGATTATGTTGAAAAAAATGATGTCACGATATATGTGGATAGTAGGGAGAAAGGTACCAGATTGTTAAAAGAATTAAATGATAAAGGCATTAACCTGAAAATGCAAAGGTTGCACACTGCAGATTTTGTTGTGGGGAATAATGTGGGGGTAGAAAGGAAAACTGTGCAGGATTTTGTTAACTCGATTGTTGATAAAAGAATACTTAACCAAATAAAACAACTAAAAAACAATTTCGCAATGCCGTTGCTCTTAATCGAAGGCAAGGAAGATATTTATTCTATAAGAAACGTACACCCGAACGCTATCAGGGGGATGATGACGTCGATTGCTTTAGCTTTTGGCGTGCCGATCATATTCAGCCAGGATTATAAAGATACGGCTGAGTTCCTAGCGCTTATAGCAAAAAAAGTGCAAAGCGAAGATAAAAAGGAGTTTAGCCTAAGACAGGAAAGGAAACCTTTAACAACAAAAGAATTGCAGGAGTTTATAATAGAATCTTTGCCAGGGATAGGGCCTAGCGTGGCAAAAAAACTTTTAACAGAGTTCAAGACTGTGAAAAATGTTATAAACGCTGACGTTGAAAACTTAAAAAATGTTGAACTAGTTGGCCATAAAAAAGCTGAAGAAATAAAAAGAATAGTTGAAGAAGAGTATAGAGAATTTTAATACGATGCAATCTCGTCGTATTGAGGACTGCCTCTACGAAGCGTGCTGCGCATTAATTTAAAACCTTTAACCTCAAACTCGATGTTCTTAACCTTTACTGACTCAATGATTTTCATGTACTCTTTCTTTTTTTTGATAAACTTTACCCTGCCTATTGTCAAATGTGAAACAAACTTTTGTTCTTGAGGAAACAAGTCCAGTAACTCAGCGTCAACCTTTTGTTGAAGTTCTATCATTTTGTGCTCGGGGTTGATGCCAATCCACATTACCCTAACATATTCCTTGGACGGGAAAAAACCTAGGTGGGTTAAAGTTAGCTTGAACGGTTCAAACTTAACCAAAGACAACCGCTTTTTTACTTCGTCAACCAAAACGTCGCTTACTTCGCCAAGAAATTTTAAAGTTAAATGAAGGTTGCTTTTCGGCACCCATGAAACCTTTGCAAGCCCTGAAGTCATTTGGTGCTGGATCTCGTAAACATGGTCTTTTACTTCCTTACTTACGTCGACTGCAACAAACAACCTCATAATAGCTCACCCAAAATTTTTGCACCAAGTTTGGACGTCATGTCGTTTACGTCCTTGCCAGGGTTGATTTCTACTAAATCTGCACATTTAATGTTTTTTAACAGTTTTAGCCTCTGTATGAAATATAACAATTCCCTTGAACTTAAACCTGCTGGTTCTATGTAACCTGTGCCGGGGGCAAAGGCCGGGTCAACAATGTCAATGTCGATGCTTAAGTATAATGCAGGAAACGAACGGGCAAGTTCCATGACTGAATCGCAAACGTTTTGCCTGTTATCCAAAAGGTTTTTCATTGGGTAATATTTTATGCCTTTTTTTTGTAGATATTCAATCTCTTCCTTTGCTGAAGACCTTATCCCTACAATTATAACATTTTCAGGCTTTAAATGGCCTTCCTCGATTAAATAATAAAGCCAGTCACCTTGAGTGGGGTAATCAAAGGTTTGGTACACGTCAGGGTGGGCGTCAAAGGATATTATGCCTGCACCTGGGTTTAGTTTGACAAAAGGCTTGAAAAGAGAATAAGTTATAGAATGGTCGCCGCCAACGTAAATTGAATTTTGCTTGAATGAAGATGATATGCAAGATTGAACTTTTTTAATGTCTGTTTCGTTCCTTACATTAATCTCATTGACTTTAAAATTAAGTTTGTTGCCGAACTCGTTTGTCCAGATTTCTTCAGTTAAATATTTTATAACCAAATCAGGAGCAGATTCACTGCCAGTTTTTTCTAACCCACCCAAAGAATTTGGTACCTTGACAATTTCCATTTTTAACCAAACATTGAGATGTAAGATTTATCTTCATCTTCGTTTTGCTTAACTTTAGTTATCGCTTCAATAAAATCGCGCTGCCTGACTTCTTTCCTGTCATTGCGTATTGCAAAGTATCCTGCTTCTGTGCACACTGCCTTAATCTCTGCACCGGAAAATCCTTCGGTCAATTGTACAAGCTTTGATAAGTTAATGTTTTTTGTGTTCATGTTTTTAAGGTAGATGTTAAATATTTCTTTCCTTGTTGTTTCATTTGGCAGCCCTACCTCAATTAACCTGTCAAGCCTTCCAGGCCGCAACAAGGCAGAATCTAATATGTCCAACCTGTTGGTTGCTGCAATTATCTTAACATCGCCTAAAGGCTTAAACCCGTCAATCTCTGCCAACAACTGCATAAACGTACGCTGAACTTCGCGTTCACCAGATGTGCCAATGTCCATTCTTTCAGCGCCGAGAGCGTCAACCTCGTCAATGAAAATTATGGCAGGAGAATTTTCGCGCGCCAGCTCAAAAAGTTCTTTAACCAGCTTTGCACCCTCACCAATAAACTTCTGCACTAACTCAGAGCCTACAACTTCAATAAAAGTTGTGTTGGTTGAGTTCGCAACAGCCTTGGCCAACATGGTCTTGCCGCAACCCGGCGGGCCGTGAAGAAGTATGCCTTTAGGAGGCGTAATGCCGACTTCTTTGAACAGTTCAGGCTTCTTTAGCGGAAGTTCTATGACTTCCTTGATTTCCTGCTTTTCCTTATCCATGCCACCAATGTTTGACCACGATATTGTTGGTTTTTCAATCACAACAAAATTATGTGTTTCAAAGTGCTTAACCTTCTCAAGCTTGTCCAGTATTGTAAGGCTTTTTTGTTCACTTAAAACCGAATCGCCAGGCTCAATCTTGCCTTGCATTGCGGAAGAAACGTTTACCAAAAATGAATGGTTATTGCTTAACTTTAAGATAGCTTTGTCGCCAACTACTTTTTTCACTTCTGCAACAAGCAAAGGCGGGTTCTTATACTTCTCAAGCTCGGATTTTAAATGAGCCAGTGAGCGCCTAAGTAGCTCGTTTTCCTGTTCAAGAGTTTCCAAATCTATATTAAAGTTCAAATTGTTCGGTTCGTTGTTTGTTTCAGTGCTCATTTTCAGGGTATGCTCTTTTTACTGTGTCAAGATTAACACTTTTTCTAACATGGTCCAATAACAGGTTTAAATCTTTTGCTACTGCGCTTTTTAAATCTAACGGATGTAGCTTTTTGGCCGCAAAATCGTTTTCTAAATCCTTATAACTAATATATTCAATGTTTCCGCCGAACTTTTCGGGGCGTTCAATAACGAAAGGCAAACCTTTATCTTGCTTGTAAGGCATTATTACCTGCCGGACAAAGTCTAACAAACCGTTACCTTCAACTTCGCCAGCAACACAATAAGCAGACTTAATCTTAGACGTTACCTCTTCAGGTGAATCTAAAACGTCAATCTTTGACTTTGCGTCCGAAGCAGACATCTTGTCGCCGCTTAACCCGACCATTAAAGGAGTCATTACCTCTATCCTAGGCTTATAACCTATCTTGGGCAAGTTTTCCCTGGCAAACATTAAGATTTTTCTTTGATCCATGCCGCCAAACTGTACGTCTGCGTTAAGGTAAACTTCGTCAAGTGCCTGAAGAATAGGGTAAATAAAACCCGACAACTTCGGATGTTCGCCAAACCTTACAACTTCAGATGCGGCTTTCTTACACCTGCTGAAAGTGTTTAAAGCTGATAATTTGTACACGTCTAACGTATAATCTTTCTCAAGCTGGAAATCTGTCCCGCGAACAAACTCTAAGTTTGAAATGTCTATGTCCAATGACTCCAGCATTGCAGTCAAAACTTCCTTATAATATTCAACCCTTGCATCCAACAACTCAAACGGAGCTTTCTGGTCGTCCAAGTGTGCGTGCAAATCTGCCAAAAGGATCTTAAACTTAAAACCAGCTTTAAGAAAATCAGCCACCTTGGATATCCAGAAATAATAACCTATATGAATCCTGCCGGTCGGAGCGTTGCCTATATACGCTACAGGGTGCTCTTTAGCTTTCAATAGCTCTAACAATTCGTCTTCTGGAACAATCTCGGCAGTGTTCCTTTTTATAAGCTCAAATCTTTCTTCCGGTGACATATTCTTAGATATAATCTAGTTTTTATTATAAATATTTTGGTTAATTTCCGAAATAATTTGACAAAAATTAATAAGAATCTAAGCTGATAATAAGAAAATGAAAGAAAAACATATAGAAATTGTTGCAGCTTTGCTGTTTT
>RFJO01000088.1 GCA_003694495.1 Candidatus Woesearchaeota archaeon | reverse complement strand
GTACGCCATGTTGCAGTTATTATAGTGTTTTTTTTAATTTTGATTTTAGCAGCTAATTATGTAAACTTAAACAAAGTTTTTGACAAGGACAACATTATCTCTAAGACAGGCGCCGTTGTTGTTGATACTGTAAAGGATAACGTTGATTTTAACACGGAAGAAGTAAAAAAAGTTATTGAAAAAAATTTAAAAAATCTTGATAAGGAAGTTAGTTTACCTTAAATAATCCTGCAACTTTACATTTTGGTAAGCTACTTTACCATCGTTTACTCTTATAAGTCCACAATGTCCAGTGTCAAGCTGTCCACTATTCCAGTAAAGTTCATCCACAAATTCATTTTCATTAACTTTTACAACATTTCCATCATGTGCATTATGCCCGCTTTCATGGAAATGCCCGTTGACAGCTTTTCTTAATCCAAGCTCGTTAAACAAGTCTCTTAATTCTTCATTGCCTCTGTTTTCTTCTTTTAATGAAAAACCATTAGACGCTGCAATTATTCTCAAATCAACATAATTAACATCGCCGTATTGGTTTCTTATCATAGTTTCAACGATTACACCAGGCAATATACCTCTATCACTTTCAGCAAAGTAAGCTTTATCCACTGCACCTTCTAATTTATCAAACTTTCTTGGTACATGGCACACAACCAAACTTTTTTCAGGGTCTTTAACTTTTGGTTTAACATCTTCAATATTTGAAAAATACACCAAACCGTTAAACATTCCATTTTCCAAAAATTGCTGGTGAAGTTCTTGATCATAAGGCACAACCCCATTTTCCGTAGGTATGTAAAGCCCTGTAGGTATTTCATTCCCAAGCCTGAACTCTCCGGTGGTTACAAAATCGGAACCTGGTAAAAATATTAATTCGTCATGAACTTGTTCTTCTAGCACATTAGTTATGTTAGAAAACTTTTCACTAAAAAATTCAACCACAGGCAGGTAAAATCCTACAGTTTCATGGCTTCCAGGTTGGACATAAGTTTGCAGGTTGCTTTTAGCTGCACTTTCAAGTATTGTTGCAATATAAGCTTGGCTGGCTTCCAATGAAGGTTGCATTTCTCCAATATCGCCATTTAGTATAAGTCTTTCTGCACCAAGGTGTTTTAAAACACCTATAGCAACTTCAGCTATTCTTGGGTCAGCATGAACATCCGATATAATTCCATAAGTTTTCATTTTACATATTATTGCCAGATCATAGTATATAAATTATTTGGTAACAAAATCTTAGAAAACTATATAAATCAGTGTACAATTTTTATCATTATCAAAGGGGGTTATATAAATGAACGAAGAAGACAAAACATATTCAAAACATTTGATTGGCAAAACAGTTGTTACCAAATCAGGTAAAAAGTTTGGTGAAGTAGGTAACTTGACGTTTGAAACAAGGACAGGTGAACTTATCCACATTATTCTTAAAAATCCTACATCTTACATAGATAACTTAGATTTGGAAAGAAACAAGCAGGGCCAATGGTTAGTACCTTTTAGCGCAGTAATGGCTGTAGGCGATTTTGTGGTTGTGGCTGAGGAAGATATCATATAACCATAACCTATATAAACTTATTTCTTCTTTATTAAATTCAATGGCTTTGAAATATAAAACTACTAAGGATATTAAGATTTCAAAAAACATAATTGACCAGATTATAGGTCAGGAAGATGCTGTTAACTTGGTAAGGAAAGTTGCAAAACAGCGCCGTCATCTTCTTCTTATAGGCGACCCTGGTACAGGCAAGTCTATGATTGGCCAGGCATTAGCCGAACTTTTACCAAATGAAAAGTTGGTTGACGTAATATCTCTTCCTAACCCCACAGATGAAAATATTCCTTTGATACGCACCCTTCCTAAAGGCCAGGGTAAAGAGTTAGTAACTAAAGCAAAAATTCAAGCGTTAGGCTCATTCAAAAACCAGACAATAATAATGTTAGTTATCATAATAATCCTTAGCATAATCCCTTACTACCTTTATTCAAAGAAGATCTTTCCATTTGACAACGCTGTAATTTACGCAGCTTCTATGATAACTTCTGTAGTATTAATTATTGGTGCAATGATTACATTAAACGTTTCAAGGAAGATGCAATCATCATCCAAGGTTCAGGTTCCAAAATTGCTTATAGACTCATCTGACATGAAGAAAGCTCCTTTCCTTGACGCTACAGGCGCACACGCTGGAGCTTTATTGGGGGACGTACTTCACGATCCTCTCCAGTCAGGAGGCTTAGGCACGCCACCGTACCAGCGTTTAATCCCTGGCATGATACACCGTGCAAACGGCGGAGTATTATTCATAGACGAGATTGCAACCTTGCACCCACACTCACAGCAGGAACTTTTGACAGCATTACAGGAAAAGAAGTACCCAATCACTGGCCAGTCTGAACGTTCCTCAGGCGCAATGACGCGTTCAGAGCCAGTACCATGCGACTTCATCATGGTTGCTGCTGGTAATTTGGAAACTATCAAGAAAATGCACCCTGCATTAAGGTCAAGAATACGTGGATACGGTTACGAAGTTTACATGAACACAACCATGGAAGATACTCAAGAAAACCGTGACAAGCTTGCAGTTTTTGTTGCACAAGAAGTTAATAAAGACGGCAAGATACCACATTTTGAAAAGGAAGCAGTTGAAATAATAATCAATGAAGCCAGAAGGATGGCATCGTCTAAAGGCAAGCTTACTGTAAGGTTAAGAGAACTTGGCGGGTTGGTAAGGGCAGCCGGTGATTTAGCTTTAGAGGCAAAGCATAAGTTTGTTACAAAAGAAGATGTCATCAACGCAAAAAAACTTGCAAGGAGTCTTGAGCAACAGATTGCAGACAGGTACATTGAGGCAAAGAAACGTTACGATGTTATTGTCACTAAAGGCACTTTAATTGGCAGGGTAAACGGTTTAGCTGTAATAGGTTCAGGTTCAGCATATTCTGGAATAGTTTTACCTATTGAATCAGAAGTTACTCTTGGCGGAAAAAAGACTGAGTTTGTTGCTACAGGAAAATTGGGAGAAATTGCAAGGGAAGCCGTGAAAAATGTGTCAGCCATCATCCTTAAATATTTTGGCGAAGATTTGAAAGAAAAATACGACATTTATACACAGTTTATTCAAACTCATGAAGGTGTTGAAGGCGACTCAGCCTCGATAGCTGTAGCTACTGCAATAATTTCAGCATTGAAGCATATACCGGTTAAGCAGGACACTGCCATGACAGGTTCATTATCTGTGAGGGGAGAGGTATTAGCGGTTGGCGGCGTAACAGCTAAAGTAGAGGCAGCTATAGACGCCGGCATGAAACAGGTAATAATTCCCAAATCAAACAAGGACGACATTGTGATTGGTAAAAATAAATTAAGCAAAATAAAAATTATTCCTGTAGAGTCAATTAAAGAAGTTTTAAAGAACGCCTTAGACTGGAAAGGCAAGGAAGACGTTTGGGAAAAGATAAATCATTGATCATCATAAGTTTCTATTTCATTGTTTAATATTTGCACTTCAACTCCAGCTTTTTCAAACAATTCCATTGATTCTTTATCAGCATGATATCTTTTCTTGCACACTACTCTTTTTATTCCAGAACTTACAATCATTTTTGCGCAATGAAAACACGGCGACATTTTACAGTACAAAGTTGAACCATCCAATGAAATACCTTGTTTTGCTGCCCACGCAATTGCACTCATTTCAGCATGCAATGTTCTCAAACAATGTTTTGATTCATTACCATTTTCATCTACAACAGTTTTCATTAAATGTCCAGCTTCATCACAATGCGGCAACTTTGGTGGCGACCCAACATAACCTGTAGAAAGTATTCTTTTATCCTTCACGATCACAGCCCCTGTCCTACCTCTGTCACAAGTTCCACGTTTAGCAACAACTTCCACAAGCTGCATAAAATACTCATCCCATGTTGGTCTTTGATACATAAACTTAAGCAAACATATTATGTTTAAAAATTTATGCATTTTAAAGTATATTATTCTGTAAATAAAACTTAGAACTTATATCTCCAAGAATATAAAAACATTTTAATATATAGAATTTTTAAATTAAAACATGATAATTGTTGTAGTTTCACTGGCAAGGGCAGGCAAAGACACCTTTGCTGATTATTTGGTAAAAAATTATAATTATAAAAAGATAAACACATCTGATATCTTGGTTAAATCCTTAATTGATATGGGCAAAGAACCCACCAAAATCAATCAGTCTTGGCTCGGCGATGTTTGGAGAAAAGAATCTGGCAGAATGGACATTGTAACTTTACGCGCGATTGAAAATATTCAGGGCAATAACATCGTCATAACAGGTATAAGAAGTCAGGAAGAGGTTGATCTTGTTAAACAAAAGTTTCCTGATATGATAACAATTTCGATAGTTGCAGACAAGCTTATACGCTATTCAAGGAGGACAAAATCTGACGCCCAGAAATTAGAGGATTTTTTAGCCAGGGACACAAGAGACATTGAAAATAAGGGCTTGGCTAAAGTTTTATGCAAGTCAGACTACTTTCTTTGCAACAATTCATCTTTAGAAGGTTTTTATTCTGATATAGATAGATTATTAAGGAGGTTAGAAAATGAAGTATAGGATTGAACATGACAGGGAAAACTGCATAGCATGCGGTTCTTGTTGGTCTATTTGCCCTGAGTTTTGGGAACAGGGTGAAGACGGCAAATCTTTGTTAAAAAACAACAAAAATAACAAGTTGGTTATAGAAGAGAAAGATTTGGAATGCAACAAGTCTGCAGCAGAATCTTGCCCTGTAAATGTAATACATATCATTGAAGAAGATTCAGAGAATAAACTGATATAAAACTTAAAATTGGAAAAATTTATATGTTATTTCATAGTGCCTAATATATTATGGCGTTTATTCGCATAAAATCAATCCAAAACAAGCATTATGCTTACCTTGTAAAGAACATTTGGAGCAAAAGAAAGAAATATTCCAAGCAAAAAGTTGTTTCTTATCTAGGCCCTTTAACAACATTGGAACGCGTAAAAACATCTTCTATAGATTTGGATTATTCTCAATATTCTAGCAAAACAATTTATAAAAAGCTCCTAGCCCAAGAACTTTTAGACCACGGTTTTGAAAAAAAACGTTTTGCATATGAAAAAGACAACATAAAAGTAAACTTTTCACATAAAGCAGTAACAAAAAATGAAAAACCTGTTGTTTTAGAACTAAACGAAGGCTTTTTGTGTACCTACACATTAACAAAATTATACAATTATAGGCCTAAACACCTAAATCCAAAAGAGGAAGGGCTAAGGTATGCTAATTTGCTTCTCCAGGCAGGGTTAAGGCTTAATCAGCAAACATTTATCGAACTTTTTAATAAAGTTTATAACCTTAAAAAGGATAATTAAATTAAAATGTACAAAAATTTAGTCTTAAAAATATTAAAGAAGCATGTTAAAGAAGATATAGTGCTAGAAGTGCCGCCCAACCCAGAGCTAGGGGATTACGCTTTTCCTTGTTTCACCTTAGCAAGGAAATATAAAAAGAATCCTTCTTTAATAGCCGAAGAGTTAGCTTCAAAAATCAAGCCAACCAAATACATTGTAAAGATTGAAAACGTTGGCCCTTATGTAAATTTTTTCTTAAACAAGACTTACATAGCTGACACAATTATAAATAAAATCTTAACTGAAAAATCATCTTTTGGTTCTTCTAACATAGGCAAAGGTAAAAAGGCCTTAATCGAGCACACAAGCATTAACCCTAACGCATCTCCTCATATGGGCAGGTCAAGGAACGCCATAATCGGCGACTCAATCTCAAGGATGTTAAGATTTCAGGGTTACAAAACCACTGTTCATTATTTTGTAAATGACATAGGTAAACAGATAGCTATGTTAGTTTTAGCTTCTCAAGGAAAAAACCTTAAATTTGAACAACTGCTTGACGCTTACGTAAAATTAAACAACAAACTTAAATCAAATCCAGAATTAGAAAAGCAGATTTTTGATATAATAAACAAGCTTGAGTTAGGTGACAAAAAGGTAAAAAATGAGTTTAGAAAAATTGTTGACACGTGCATTAAAGGTCAGACAAATATCCTTTCTGAGCTCGGCATAAAATACGACAAATTTGATTACGAATCTAAATATTTATGGGATAATAGCACTAAGGAAATAATAAAAAAACTTGAACGTACAGATAAGGTTTTCATTGATGAAAACAATAGGAAAGTATTAGACCTTAAAGGTCACAATTTATCCATGCGCAACCCTGTATTGGTGCTTACTAGAAACGATGGAACTTCTTTATATGTTGTAAGGGACATGGCATATACTATAGATAAGATGAAAAAAGCCAATGATGTAAACTTAATTATTTTAGGTGAAGATCATAAGCTTTACTTTGAACAGTTAAAGATAGCCTTATCAATGCTTAAAGTAAAATCCCCGGTTCCTATTTATTATTCTTATATTTTGCTTAAAGGCCAAGGCAAAATGTCCACAAGGAAAGGCACATTAGTCCTTCTTGAAGACGTTATGAAAGAAGCATTAAGCAAGGCAGAAAAAGAGATCATAAAAAGGCACGGCAAGGTCAAGGATTTAAAGAAAAGGGCTAAAATCATAGCTTATGGCGCCATAAAATATTCAATTTTGAAAGTGTCAAGAGATAAAAACGTTTTTTTTGATATAGAAGAAGCATTATCCTTTGAAGGCGATTCGGCACCATATTTGCAATATGTTTACGCCAGGATAAATTCATTGTTTAAAAAAGGCCAGATTAAGGGAAAAATAGATTATTCTTTGTTGACAAGGACAGAAGAAGATAAGCTTATCACTTTACTTTCACAGTTCCAAGAATCTGTCCATAAATCGTTTACTTCATTTAACCCGCATATAATTGCAAATTATTTAAGCGATCTTGGCAGGGCATATAATGAATTTTACCATAATTGTCCAATCCTTACAGAAGATGAAAAATTAAAGAATGCAAGGTTAATACTTTCTAAGGCAGTTATGCAAGTCTTAAAGAATGGTTTAGATTTATTAGGTATTGAGACGTTAGACGTAATGTAAATCACAAGTTTTATATATTCTGCTAGAATTTTTTATAAACGGTGATAAAATGACAATAATAGGTTTTAACTTTGACAAATTTTATGTAGAAAAAATTAAGCCAATTGAACCGCCATTGAAGATAAATACAAATGTAGCTGTAAAAGACGTATTAGAGGAGAAATCTTCTTTAACAAATAAGGAAAATAAGGTAATAAGATTTAATTTTATATTTAAACTATTATTTGACCCCAAACTTGCAGAATTAGAGATTAACGGCCATATTCATTATTTGGCTAAGAAAGATGATGCTGACAAGTTATTGAATGATTGAAAAAAAAAAAAAAAAGTGCATAAAGATGTTTTAAAGGTAATAATTAATTCAATATTATTAAAATGTAATATAAAAGCTTTACAACTGGAGCAGGATGTAAACTTGCCTCCGCACTTGAATTT
>RFJO01000087.1 GCA_003694495.1 Candidatus Woesearchaeota archaeon | reverse complement strand
TTCGATAATCTGCGTATTTCATTAACTGGTTCAATTCATCATAGCGCCAGAAGAATATGCCTTTGTTTAAAAGGTTGGACATGAGCATCTTATTGTCAAGCATGATAAGGTAATCTAGTGATGCCTTATCTTTTCCATCCATTATCAGGGAAAGGCTGCACCAGAGGTGAATTATGGCTTGAACGTCGCCAAAAGAAAACCGCTTTGAGAACGATTTTGCCCTATCGTATTTTTCAGCAATAGAAAGAGTTTTATTAAACCATTTGAATGCTTCAGAATAGTTGCCTTGATCGAATTCTTCGATCCCTGAACTGATGCCTTCGCTAATTTGGATTCTTACATTAACGCTGTTGCGAAACATTAACAGGAAAAAAATCAAGGCAAGACAAACAAGAGCAACAATTATCGGTACGACAAGCTTAGCTTCTTTCATGATCTTGAAACCATCTTAATGAATGAATAACTTATTGAAATTGTGGTAACAAACGGCATTAGTACAGCACAGGCAAGAATAGTTTTGATTTTTGTCATGTTTCCTCCTTTAGAGTTGATAACATGTTTCTATGAAATGGTTTAAAGTATGTGGTGAGTAGCTTTTACCATTGATATTTTCGCATGATTCTTTTTTATCCATGCAGTCAGCAATGAGTGCTGTGCAATTGTTGTTGCTGTAACAATGAATCTGGTTTGGTTTGCATTGACCAATCCTGCTTTTATATTCAACAGTAAAATCACCCCAAACTTCTTTACAGTTAATCATGATTGTGCTTGGGCCTTCATCGTTGATTAAGTAGAGTATTGCGCCAGTGTTATCGTCACCTAACTGGCTCCACATTTTATCGTATAATAGCATTCCGGAAATAAAAGTTGGGTTATAAAAGTCCCAGTACCAGTAAGAGAATGCTTCACTTTTTTCAATAACTCTGTTAGAGCAGAAAAGTGTTTTGTATAATTTTACATATAATACACCGTACCGATTTACAAGCAAAGGTGTGTTCTCTTTATAGTAGAATATGAAAGAAAAGTCTGCTTTAATGTCAAATAAACAATCGCCGTCTGATATTGGGTATTCAGTGTAACCACTTAATGAAGTCCCATCATCTGAAAAAGCTTCATAAAATTTTACACTAGACCATCTCCCAGAAATATAATCTAAGTTTTGTTCGCAGTAACCTAAGTCACATTGGCAATCTGTTTTGCAATCATATTCTGGGAGTAAGTGGTTTTGGTTTGAGTTAGATGGTTTAGGATGTGTTGTGCAACCAACTAATGTTATAATCACAACAACAATAATTTTGCGCATTTTTCATCCAATGATAATAGCATAGATTACTGAAATTATGAAGAACAATAAAAGAAAGACAAATAGCCAAAAGTCAAGAACAATTCTCATTTTTTACTCCCTTCTGTAAGTCCTGTAATAAGTTGTATGAAATCGGTTAGTTTATTGTAAATTCTTGAACTTTTTGGAGCAATGGTAAAAACCTCTAGAGTATCAGTAGATTTGATATAGACAATATTGTCAATGCTCCTTAATTTCGTAAGCGTTTCTTTATTGCGAGGGATTTGTACGGAAAAGATGATTGAGTTTGGACGGATAGAAATTTTGTAATTATTTCCTTTATGTGAAAACTTTAAAATGTTACCATAGCTAACACAGTTGCCACAAACACCAATAACATCATGCATAGCTCTGTTAATCTCAAACATCGTCACTGTCACAACTTCCACAATTGTTGCATGTGTGCATCGTGCCCAAACGCTGGAAAAGAAAGCGAAGGATTTGGGTAGTGCGTTTGGATAGCTTATCAATATTTTCAATCACTGAATCAACATCATGGCCGCTGTCGTCGAGAATGATAGTAACCTTGCCGTTTTTTACTACAGCATACTCGGGGAGGGCCGGGTTGCCAGGGGTTTTCCTTGCAGAGTCGTAAATGTTGTCAAGCTCTTTCTGGATTTCACCTTCATCCATGGATGGAGGGAAATATGGCGGTCTCATTGTGATGATGAATTTTACCTTAACTTTTTTGCCATCGTCTTCAAGAACAGAACGCGTATCTGGTGATTGAAGGTGTTCAATGTCGAGAACGTTGTTGTTCAAACTTGGATTCGTTGTTGGATCTTTTTGGATTTCAGTTTGAAGGTCTTTTAGGAGCTGGGTCATCTTCTTTTTCCTCCATACTATTTAAGATGCTGTAAAGAAGATTTTCTAATTCAAATCCGAAAAATTTAACGAGTAAACCTAAATCCTGTTCTATGTCTGTTGTTTCATAGCCTTTTATATGATATTGAATATTGGTAGCACTAATTTCAAAATTGGCAAACTCTTGTTGTAATTTTTTGTTTTTGGAAAGAAGTGTAATGATAAGGCTAAGTTCATCATAGAGACTATCAAAGTCCTCTTCTCGCGGTATCAAGGTGATGGTTATGTCGTATTTCCCTGAATTTGGTTGGACAATGACAAGGATTTGTGGTAGGTCGCCAAGGTTGCAAATGTAGGTTTTTATTTCCTCCATGAGTAGATCCTCCCTCCAAGAGATGTGTATAACATGATAAGTATAAATTTGCCAAAGTTCATGTCAAAGTAAATTGTTTCAAGTGCTTTGAATTCAAGGAAAAGCACTAGTGGTAGGTTTAAGAAGAAATGTAAATCTTTGAATTTGTTGGTTGACTTGATATAATAATGTGTTAAATTAACGACGAAATAGATACAGCTAACAATTGTGATCAGAGCAAGGAACGCTTGCTTACTCTGTTGCATCGTTTTTAACCAACTTTAACTTATATGATTTTGCACGCTTAGCCATTTCTTGGACATTGAACTTTACACTGTCAATGTTAAATTTTCCGTACACAATGTCTTGTATCATTACCCTGTTGAAGTCGACGACAACCTTATTTTTGAATCTTCTATTAAGTATGTTCTCAATTTCTCTGATAGAGTATGGCAAAACATCTTGGCAATCGTCTAGCATGCAGACTTCAACTAGGATAATTGTATTTGATGGATAAAGTGTAACCACAACAAAAATATCGTCGTAATAAAAAAGTGCATGGTTGCTTGAGTCAACCCAGGAGTTTTCAAAGGTTTTCAAGATTTGCTTTTTTGCTTTCCTCATGTTGTCTCCTAGGATAAAATGTGTCTGACATAACCTACAATTAAACCACCTAACAAGGTGAAAATGAGAAAAACGCTTAATGCTATCCTTGGATGTTTCTTTTCTTGGTAAGCTGCTAAGGTTAGAACGAAAAGAAATGGTACAAGAACACAGTAAATCCCTAAGATTGCTTCTTTCAAAAAACTATTTAGTCCCCACATACTAAATGAGGGAGAAGCAAGATTGAAATGAATAACACCATTGAGGTTGCAATGTGTGCTGAGATTGTGTCAGAAAAAAGCGAAAGAAAAATGCTGAAAATGCTAACAATTGTCATAAACACTATAACTGTGATTTTCTCTGAAATTGTTGATAGTTTTGAGTGCAATGAGTGGAAGTATGTTAACACTAAAATAATGACAAGTGTGAGATTGATAAGCATCATCTTAGATGGTTTACGCCGTTGCAGATGTTGCTAATATCATTGTGAAGGAAGAAAATTGTTAGGAAGAGAAGGATAATCAGCATAACTGTACTAACCCTGTTTTGGGTTTGCAAGGATAGTGGCTTGCCACGAAGTTTTTCAATCAAAAGGAAAAGAATGTGGCCACCGTCTAGAATTGGCAAAGGCAACAAGTTGACAATGCCCAGGATCATCATTAGCATGCCGCAAAACATTAAGAAGGCAAATTTGTCAATCTTGTAGACTGTGGAACCAATATAAACAATGCCGACAGGGCCTGCAATGTCTGTTGATTTTGATTTGGGAATTTGCTTTAAGTATAAATATGGGAATAGCAAGGTCAGTTTTGCTGACCTGTTGATTGCTGAAAAGAAGTTATGCTTTTTTGTATAGGTTTTACCCAAAGGCTTAATGCCGATCATGTATGTTTTGCCGATTTTTTTCGGCTTAACAGTCACAACCTTGTCTTTGCATGAACTGTTATCACAAGTGATGTACCTAATATTGACAGGGTTGGGGTAGAATTTGTTTAGGGTTGTAACTACATCAAAGTATGTTTTCGTATTGATATTGTTGACAGAAATAATCTTTATGGGCTTTTTGACGCCAGACTCGTAAATTGGAGATTGTTTGACAGGCTTTACGTCGTTTGTGTAACTTTCAAACCCTATTAGGAAAGCAGTTGTGAAAAAGATAAAAGCTAGAACGATGTTTGTAACCGAGCCAGCTGCAAGAATGATGGCGCGTTGCCAAATAGGCTTGTTGATGAACGCGTCTTGGTCTGTGTTGTCAAAGTTTACAACAGAACCTTCCTTCAAGGCTGGATCATTTTTCATATACTCTTGAATTGTGGGATTAGGTGGCTTGTCTGCTTTGACAAAACCTTTCATTTGAACAAAACCGCCAAGGGGCAATAAGCCTAGCTTGTACACAGTGCCTCTGAACTTGAAACTGAGATATCCTAGCAGCTTTTTGGGTGTCCAGAAAAAAATGGAAAATACTAGAACTTTTACTTTGAAAAGTTTGGCTGTGATGAAATGACCAAACTCGTGAAGGATGATGGCAAGGACTAATACAAGGATTACTAAGAATGTGCCCATCATTAACTCCTTTTTTCTTTAAACAAGAAAGGAAACAGGTCTGGATGATTTGACAGGTTGAATAATTTGAAAAAGAGCAGGAAACTCAAAACATAGAATGTGTATATTCCCACGTTGTTTATTGGGCCAATGAAAGTAACCCAAAGGGTTATGAAAATCTGGCCGCCGTCAAAGTAAACAATGGGAAGAAGGTTAAAAATGCCAAAAAAGAAACAAAGGTAAGTGAAACGTTCCCAGAAACCAGTGTTCCAAAGGTTGATCTCGTTCCAAGACCAGTTGTGTTTGAGCTTAAAGAACAACAATAAAGGCAGAAAAATAAGAAAACTGCTCGTTGGCCCGGCCAAAAGAACAATGATGTGTTGTTTCCAGTTAAGCTTAGTTAAGTCCTTATCATCAACCTTGACGTAGCCGCCAAAAGGGAGAAGACTTAGCTTGAAGTTTGTGCCTTGAACTTTTTTTTGGTACAATGTCGGGCCGAAGCCTACAGAAAACTGTGTTGGCGTGATGTTGTAGTGTTTGAAGGCAACAAAGTGCGAAAACTCGTGGGGAATGATGATTAAAGGGGCGTAGATGAAGAAAAGCGTTTTATAGAAATGTTTTGGCTGGACGAGTCTCATTTGGGTTTAACTCAGTTTTCATTTTTTTGATTTTATACTTACATTTGATTTGTGAACGTCTTTTACAGAACGAGAATAAAGGATTATTCCACATATGAGATATACTAGTAACTGAAATAAAATAATGAGCATAATTGCTAGAACCGCGTCCATTTTAGACCTCATTTGTCACTTTGATGAAAGACAACACATTTTCAATGTCGAGATTGTCAGCATCATAGGTGCTGTAAAGAATCAGTTCATTGTTTTGGAATCTGAACTTGACTGTTGGCGGAAGGTTGGGGCAGATGCTATGGAAGAATTCGCGACATTCGTCCCTTGAATCAAATATCCTTTGACGGAAAACACAACCACTTTCGATGTTAACTTGGACAATATCATTGATATCAAAAACCACAACCACTTGGTATGTGCTTGTGTACCATACATAGGGAGCAAAGTGGTTGCCAAGTCCTCTCATAATGTCAAAAGTTTTTGCCATTGTTCTGTTTTCGCTCATTTTTTTCTCCTTGATTTGTTTGGTTAAATAACCCATTTGCCTTTCTTGACTACAACAACTCTTCCAACCTTGACTGTGCAACCTTTCAAAGTCCTAACCATGTCCCAGTGTACTACAGAACAGGAATCGTCGCCGCCTGCTTCTGAAAAGCCTCTGCCGATAGCAATGTGCATTGTGCCGCCAATCTTTTCATCAAACAACGTATTCCCGGTAACTTGCTTTACTCCAAAATTTGTGCCGAATGCAAGCTCAGCAATGTTTTTTGCACCAGGATCAGTGTTCAAGATTGATGTGAGAGATTGAAGGTTGGTTGAAGAATTGTGAGACACAACTTTCCCATTTTTGAATTGAAGCTCAATGCCACGGAATTCTTTGCCGTTATAATATGTTGGAAGGTCAATATAGATTTTACCGTTTGCGTCTGAAGGAGATGTGAACACTTCGCCACCAGGCATGTTGTTTGTACCGTCGCTTTGCAGCCAGGTTCGGTTATCAAGCCTAAAATGCATATCAATCCCTGGACCACGAACGCTGACAGTTTTAGCGTTTTCAAACACCTTAATCATGTCACTTTGTATTTTTGCCAAACGCGGCCAGTTTCGAAGGCATGCATCGTAGACAAAGTCTTCGTACTCACTAAGACTCATGCCGGCTTCTTGAGCCAGAGCCGTTGTGGGGTGGTTTACAATAAGCCAACGTTTCTTGCTAATGATAGGAAGAATTGGTGCCATTGACATGGCTGAAAGTTGTTTGTTGCGGTCAGGGCAATTCTTTGTTTGTGCCAAGTTTTCAGGTGCATCAATCATGATTCTTACATCTGTTTCTTCTGCTTGTTTCTTAGACCATTCAGAGAGATGCTTCAGTTGTTCTTCGTTTGCATGTTTTAGAAAGTATTCTGAGATCTCAGGCGTGCGGTAGTTAACTGTAACGTGAGCACCTTTGTCAATGCAAAGTTTTGCAATCTCTACTGCAAGAGGCCTGCCAAGGGGTGAAGTTGAAAGGATTAATACATTATCACCTTTCTTTATTTTTGTTGAATAATTTACAATAATCTTTGCTAGTTTTACAGTTCTCTTGTCCATTGATTTGTTCCTCCTTCTTTTTGCGGTTTTTCCGGGTTTGATAATTTTGAGAAATAGTTCACACTATGCGAAAACTCTGTCCAATTGCTTTATCCTTGAAGATTTTGCAGTTTTAACAGATGTTCCGTGCAAAATTCTGTTGCGGAAAAAGTAGTGTGCAACAAAATCCTAGTTTACACTATGCAAAATCTTCTCCTTTAGAGTGCAATTTCGCTGAAACTGCACTTTTTCCAAGCAAAACCGGTTATTCCGGTGCAAGGTCAACTTGCTAGTGCAAGATTTTTTCATTTTTATGAACATAATTGCAAAGATTTCTGTTGTCAAGTTATAAGATTTATGTAGTAAGATTAAAAAAAGGTTGAATTTCAAGCGGAAAACCAAAAAAAAGGTTCAATTTTAAGTTGAAAGGCCAAAAAAAAGTTTAATTCATAATATAGTAAACGTTCAATAAAAAGAAAAAAAGCCAAGCCCGGCTTTCAGGAGAAAGCAGGTGGGAGAGCTTGGCTTTTGTATGTTAAACTAGAATGGAGCGTTCATGCAAGTGCCATCGTCTGTCTCAAACGAGCCACTAACCCCCATAATACTGAAGAATGTATCACACAGGTCTTTTGACATACAACTACTTACGCGCATTTTGCAATCAGGTGAAGCGTAGCACCAGCCTCGTTGCTCAGTACTGGTGGATGTGCAACCATTTTCATCTTTTACAAGATGCAAAATAATTTCATCAGTAGCAATATTTGGACTATATACGCCAGATAAAAGAGAAAGCGTTGCTTCATTACCGTCAGTATCAATTGAACCACTGAGATAACCTAGAAAAAAATCGTTAATTAATAATTTGTTTGTTTCTGAATCAATAAAATACCAACCAACCAAATACCATGGATCAGGGCCATGGTTGCACTCATTGTTAATCCATAGGAGAACACTAATAAATCCATGGTCATTTCCGTTTAATTGTTCAAGTGAAGCAAAACCGTCAATGGTAATGTTGCAACCGTTCTCTTCAGATCCAGGGAACTGCATCTCTTGGCAGGGTGAACTGTCATCAATAACACAGCGTTTATAGGTTGCTTGTACAATCAACCAGACACTTTCTCCGGAATTTTGAGGAGCGGTTCCAGAATCAGTTCCGGAATCTAAAGCAGGGTCAGCATCTTGGGCTATGCTTGAATCTTGAAATGAAGTTGAATCTTGCAGAATGCCAGAATCTTGGGCAGTACATGAATCAAACGTAACACTAGCATCTAGAACATCTTCCTCATCGATGGGCTTACAGGCAGAGAGTAGAAGAGCGAGAACTAGGGCAAGTTTCTTGGCCATAGCTTTTTTCTCCTTTATTAAGATTAATTACAGCAAAGTGGTCTTAATCTTATTTTCTTAGAGACAGAAGAATCTTATGCACCCTTTCAGAGATGTCAATCCCTGCATTTTCTGCGTAAACTTGAGCTTTTTCAAGTTTTTCTTTGCAATCATCAACCAAATTATGCATCCCATAAAATTTTGCATCATCAAGGCACTGCCTAGCCTTAATCTTGAAGTGTTCAACCTCAATTGTTCTTACTTTTTCGCTAATATCATATCCAATCAATCTAGCACAATCTTCAGCAATTGAAAGAATATGCTGATAATATTCTTTGTCAGTTTTTAAAATATCCATACATCTTTTTAGGAGATATTCGATATATTCGACACAAGCGACAATCTTAATAGCTTCATCGTAAAATTCATTTTTAGAAATGCAGTTCAATTTAAAATCAACAGATCTCCAATCTTTCTTTTTTGCAAAAGACGCAAGATCCTTAAGGGTCTTTGCTTTGTCTTTCTTTGAAAATTCTGTTTCGATTGAACAGATGACATCCATATCAATGGGGATGCCTGTTTCAAAAGCATATGCCTGAGCAAGCGATAGAATTGAATAAGGGTTGTTGACACTCTCAGCAAACATTTGGGCCACTTCTAGGCATGTGGCAACGTTTTGTTGATGAACATCTTCAGGAATTGAGCTAATGTCAAAATCAAGATTTTCAAAGTTTTGGTATGTTTTGTATACCTCCCAAACCTTTTCAAATTCATTTTTTAGTTTTCCGCTAAGAAGTCTCTTTTGAAATTTCAGGTTGCTTCTCCACATGGTTTCCTCCTTTGAAGAGTTAGAAGTAATACCCCACGCCTATCTGGGGGGTCAGGTTCAATGAACTGTTAAGATTGCCAAAATGTTTTTCAATAGCAAAGCAAGCGAACGCCCAAAGGTTGTTACCAGTGTAAACCTTGCCACAAATGTTGTTGCTAACAGTAACGTTGTCTCTTACAACATTTTCTATTGAAAGAACGTTATAATAAACCCGTGTAGTGTTGACAAAATCTACTCTTTCAAGATGAAGTTCAAGCCGCAAACTTAGCCTGGTCGAAAACTTTGGGGATGATACAACTGCTTTTTGTTTGCCGCCTTCAGCAGTGCCGCGAAACTCGCCAGAGAAATGTTTTGTGTCAATCCTGGCTAAACCAATGATCCCGCCGAAAATGTCAGTTACCCAAGTTTTGTTTGCATAACCATCATTGCCAACCAAAAAGTTGCCGGTAACGCCGCCGAGAAGAGTGTAACGCTTACTGTTAACAACGTAGGATGTGCCAGCCAAAATGCTTAATATGCTGTTATTCCCCACAAACTTGCCGCCAGTGAGATAAGTAAGGAACAAAGTGTCGTTTTCAAATTCGAATTGTAAGTAAAGCTTTCTTCCAATCAGCTTGTTTACGCGCAGGTTTAGGTTAAAACCGCCGCCGCGACTAAATTGCTTGTTGTTTATCCTTTCATGTAGGAAATAAGGCAATACACGAAACCTTGAACGTTGTAGGTATGGTATGTTTGTTTTCTTTGCCTTAATTGTTCTATAAACAACAACCTTTTCCTTTGGATAAATCTTCTTAATGACGACTTGTTTTTTGTAGATAATGACAGGCTTATTTGTGATGACTTGTTTTTTATAGATAACGACAGGCTTACTTGTTCTCTTTTTTCTTCTTGTTTTGGAATACTTTATGCCCCAGTAAATGTGACGGCTGTCCCATTTTAGCAAGTGGCTGTCGCAATCAG
>RFJO01000086.1 GCA_003694495.1 Candidatus Woesearchaeota archaeon | reverse complement strand
GTATTTGAGTGATTAATTTAACAACTTGATTAAAGAATTTCCAATTTTTATGCCAAGGCTGCCCTTGCTGCAAGCCTTTTCCGAAAATGAAGAAACTTTGTCCTTGCCATTGCCGTACAATAAAAAAGGTACCGGGTCGGAGGAGTGAGACCTTAAAGTTGTAGGCGTGGCGTGGTCTGATACTACAAGCAACCTAAAATTTGAACGTTTTCTTAGCCACGAGAAAAAGTGTTTGTCAATCAGTTCAAGCATTTTTATCTTTTCTTGAGGATTGCCGTCGTGGCCGGGAATGTCTGTCTCTTTAAAATGAACGTAAAAATTGTCGTACTTACCCCAGTGTTTTTTAAGGTAAAACTTAGAAGATTTAATTGTCTTTTTGAGACCTTTCTCTAGATAACTGTAAATGTTGCCTGACTTGTATTCTGGGTACTTAAAACTATAAACATGCATGCCGCAAAGTTCGGCTATGCCTTTCTCTAACGGCATTGAAACTATGGCTGCCCAAGACTTTTTAGGACTAAACTTTGGAAGACGGTTGCCGGCGTCCCTAGGCAAAATTATGTTGGCAGGTAATAACTTCCTGGATTTGCGTTCAAGGTTTAATTTGTTGTTTGATAAAACCTTAAACGACTGGTAAATAAAGTCGTTAAGTATTAATGCGGTCTTTTGAGATTTTTTGTTCAAAGCCTTAACATCCTGGAGCTCCATTTTTCCTTTAGATTTGGCAACACCAAATTTGCCTTTTATCTCATATGCTGGATCAGCGTTGGTTAAGTCTGAACCAAGCTTGCCATAAAGAACCAACACGCCACGATGGCCAACTGTGCTTTTATAAACAAAGTTGCAGGGAAGCTTTACTTTAGAGTTAATAACTTTCTCTAACTTCTTTGACTCTTTTGTCGTTAACGTTCTCCCTACGCGCCGGTCAACAATAGTGTTACCATAAACTGTTGCAAAGTTAGTACGGAATGCTACAAAGTCTTGAGGTAAGTTAACACCTGCACCGTAAGCCTCAAGTGGGCCACGGCCGGTGAAATGCTTGTACGCATCGTAACCAAGCAAAGATACAACGGCAACGTCTGACTCTGGTGCAATGCCTTTGCCAACAGTATAACTTAATCCGCACTTGCCTTGCTTTGCGAAATAGTCAAGGTTGGGCAAACTGGCGGCCTCATAACATGACTTGTTGTCAATCTCGTCAGTCCTCCCGGCTGCGCCGTCTAGAATTACAAAGATGTTGGGCATAGTAAATTTTATAACTTCAAGGTTTTTAAGCTTTTTCAATGGATATAAAAACTAAATTTGAAGATTTTGTCGTGAAAGAAGTTATTAATTTTAATTTAAGTGAAGGCAACCAGGCGTACTTTAAACTAAAAAAAACCGGGTGGAACACTCTAGATGCAGTGAACGAAATCGCTAAAAGGCTTAACATAAAAAGCAACAAAATTGGTTTTGCGGGGATCAAAGATAAAAATGCAGTGACTGAACAAGTTATTTCAATTGAAAACGCAGACAAAGCTAAGGTTGAATCTTTGAAGATTAAAAACTTAAGCCTGACTTACATTGGAAATGGTAAAGAAAAGATTAACTCCAGCATGCTTATAGGAAACAAGTTTAAAATAGTTATAAGAAACCTGGAAAAGCCTAACATGAAAACGGTTGAGCATATGCCAAACTATTTCGGCGAGCAACGGTTCGGAATGAACGCAGCCAACCATGTTGCAGGGAAAGCAATAGTAAAAAAAGAATTTAGTAAAGCTGCAGAAGTTCTTGGCGTGAAAGATTTGGCAACCGTGGATAAAAAACTGATAAAGCTTATATTCAATTCATACCAAAGTTATCTTTTTAATATTGTTCTAGGAGAATATATTAAACATAAATCTAAAGATGTTAAAGAGGTAAGCACAAATTTTGGCAAACTGGTGTTCTCGGACTACCATGACGATGCTAAAATACCGTTAATGGCCTTTGACACAATGCTTGAAGGAGAAATTGGTGAGATATACAAGCGAGTGCTTGAAAATGAAAACGTGTCAAAAAATGATTTTATAATAAAACGGTTTCCTTTTTTGGTTAGCTTGACTCAATATAGGGACGCGTTTGTTAAAGTTAAAAATTTTGAAAGTTTTGTTGAAGAAGATGAAATGGGCAAGCTTAAGCAAACACTAGTTTTTGAGTTGCCTAAGGGAAGTTATGCCACAATTTTAGTAAATTATTTATATGCGTAAAAGATTATTACTAAATTATGGTTAAGTTACCTGTTGAACTTTTATTATACCCAGAAATGAATGATGTGATTTTAGATAAACTCGATGAACTTGACAAAAAGTCTTACTTTAAATCTCCGTTAAGCAGAAAGCTTGCACTGGGCTATATTGCTGACGTGTATTCTTTAAATAAGAGAGCATTTACACAGGATGAAGCTGACATGGCTTTTGCGGTTATTGAAGAGAAGTTTTATACAAGGCTTGACATCAACGGCTTCAAGTTCAGGAATAACCTTATTAACATAATAACAGAACATGACAATAATAAAAGGCTCCTAGAAAAACAAAATGCAGTTTATACCAATTTGTGCGACAGAGTTACAAAGCATAATGCGGATAAAGTAAAAACAATTGTACAAAATGGTGTTGAGTCGTTAGATAAGATTAAGAGCAATTATGATAGAATGATCATTATAACAAATACTGTTAGCGAAACATATCCTTGCATGGCTGAACTTTGTGATTGGGCGCTTGATACCTTGAATGAAGATTATTCCTTGATTAAAAGAAACAGAGGTTTGCTAGAAAAGTTGTACAGTGAAATGCTGCAAAAAGGGTTGATTGAGGTGAACTGATGAACAAAAAAGAGTACCTTGATAAATTTGTTAAAGCAATGGAAGAAAAATATGATGTTGGCGAAAAAAATGCTGAAAACCTTCGTTCAATTGTGTATGGTATGCTAGAGCTTGATGATGAAAGGTTTGTAACTATGCTTGATAATGTAGAAGAAAGTTATAAGAGAGCAGAAATGAATAAGCATAACATTGAAAGAGCAAAACAAAGCGTGAAAAATATTGCTGACGATTATAACACGCTGGTGGGATATCTAAGACAGTTGGTGGATGCAAATAGCGCATTAAACCGAGAAGTCTTAAATTATGGTAAAAAAATAATAAAAAATTAGTTTTCTTTTATTTCTAAAAGTTTTATTTTAAAATGCAAAACTTTGCCTGCTAACGGATGGTTTAAGTCTAACGTAACCGTGTTGTCGCTTACTTCCTTAATCATTACCGGAACTTGCGCGCCGTTGGGCAGGTTGGCCATTAAAGCCATGCCAGGCTTAAGCTCAACGTCTTGAGGCAACTGTTCACGAGGAACTTCCTTGATAAGCTCTTCTTTTCTTTCACCGTATGCTTCAGCCGGCTGAAGAACTATTTCCTTTTCTTCGTTTACATCCATGCCTAATAAAGCGTCTTCAAAACCCTTTATTACCAAATGTTTGCCAACTTCAAACTCTAAAGGGGCTTTACCTTCAGACGTGTCAAAGACAGTACCATCATCAAAGGTTCCTTTATATTCAACTTTTACCTTGTCTCCGTTTTTAACAACCATTTTTTTCAACTCCTTGTCTCGCAAAATAAGCAATAGAACTCATTTTAACGATTTTTATAATTAGTGAAGATTACACTTATTTAAAGCTTTTGCAATAGTTCATATGCAATTTTTGCATATGTTGCATATTCTTCGTCCATTTCTACAGGTTCTTCGAGCAAATGACCCAAGTCGTACAGATAAAGGCTATCACGAATCATGGAAGATTTTGACAAGTTGCCTTTGCAGTCCCCAACAGGAAACAAATGCTCAGCCCTTGACGCCCTGTATATCTCGCTTAAATTAAGATAATCTTTAATAGCATCCAAAGCATCATGGCCTTGGCATAAGGCATGGTAAAGAACGTCCCAGTAATCTGCATTGTTGTGTGCGTCTACAGGTTCCCCGCATTGTTTGCAGGATAATTTTTTATCATCTCTAAATGGCATATACCGAAAAATGTTATAGCCATTTATAAAATTTTTTGAAAAAAATCAATTATTTCATTAAATCGACAAACGTTGAAACCTTTCTTAATTTTTTATATAATCCAAGCCTGTTGCCTAAATTCTTATCTATTAAATCCTGTAAAGAACCCATAACCTTAAGGTTGGCGCGGTAATAGTCAAACTTATGTTCGTTTTCGTTAACGTAATCCTGGACAAAAATTGGGTCGCCAACGTAGGCGTCAATGGATACCGGCAACGGCGGAGCGACAAGAAATGGAATAACCTTTGAACCGGCAATCCAACCAAAAGATTTACGGCCAAGGTCGTAATTTTTTATGTTAAACCTTGATTGTAATTTGTTAAAAAACCATTCAACTTCAGGTTTTATGTTGCCCAAAACCAAACAGTTCTCTTCACCCCCAATTATAGCTATCGGGATAACGGGTTTTTTTGACCTGTAAGCTGACTTAAGGTAACCCATGCCGTTGAAAGAAAAGCCGCCTACCTGCATCACATTATAGGCGTATAGTTTAGACCTGCAAGCGCCTTCTATGCCTTCCGGACAAACTAAAGCCAAATTGTTTTGAGCTAAGATTTCTGTGGCTAAAGTTTTGTCAGCCACAACGCCGCCGACTGATTTGACAAAGTCGCTGTCTTTAAGGATCTTGTGAACGAAGGAGTAAACAACCCTTCTTGATTTTTCGTATAACCCAAGAACTATCGGAGCTATGTCTGCCATGAACATGCTGCTGTGGTTCGACACCAATAATGCGCCAGTGTCCGGAATCTTGTCTAGATTATGCAACCTTGGCCTGTAAACTGATTTAAACAACTTGTAGCCAGGGGTTTGAGAAACCGTGTCAAGCCAAGCTAAGATCTTTTCACTAGGGTAGTAAGGAGAAGTAAGTTTGGGGGCGTACTCGGGAGAAAAACCTTCTTCTGCAAGCTTTAACAATAACTTTTCGTTTAATACCAATGATTCAAGAGGGGAAAGTTTTACTGGCGATTCTGTTGATAAAAACCAGTCTGAATAGTCCATACG
>RFJO01000085.1 GCA_003694495.1 Candidatus Woesearchaeota archaeon | reverse complement strand
ATTATAAATAGAGAGTATTATAACGAGTATAAATCTTATGTTGCTAAAGATAAGTTTAGGAAACATAAATACGAAAATGCATCAAACGTAATACAAACACAACTGGCTTTCTTGGAAAAGAATACATGGAACATATTAAAAATGGGTGAAGCATCAGATGATGCAAAAAAGAATGTCATAAAAATCCTGGACTTGATAAAAGAACTTAAACATCTTTACGTCAACAACGAGCCGCAACAAATGATGATTAACATAAAAAAAATAATGTCGCTTATTCCTAAAAATCAAAACTTAAAATTTAAACTGCCAAACCTTCCATATGAAATCAGAGATGAGATTAAAGCTGATTTGGATGAAGCTTTAAAGTGTTTTAATAACGGATGTTATAGAAGCTGTGTGATACTTTGCGGGAGAGTGCTTGAAACGTCGTTGCAGAGGAAATATTATGATGCAACTGGTGTAGATATATTGGAGAAGTCACCCGGGATTGGGTTGGGTAAGCTTATAGCAAAACTGACTGAGAAAAAAGTGCAGCTTGACCCAGGACTTACACAACAAATACACCTCATAAACCAGGCGAGAGTGTTCTCTGTGCATAAAAAACAAACGCCATTTTATCCAAGCCAGGCTCAAACACAAGCGATACTTCTCTATACAATCGATACGCTTGAAAAATTGTTTAAGTAAAGGTTAAATACTATAACAATTTCTAGAAAAACATGCCTTATGCAGTAACACATATTATAATACCTATGTTGATAGTAGCAATTTATAGGGATTATTTTGCTAAACATAAATTCTCAAAGTTTTATGTTGTCATAGCAGGGATTGCAGGGCTGTTGCCAGATATTGATATAATATTGTACTGGATAATTAATCTGTTTAAATATACGCCAATAAATATGGTGCATAGATGGATATTTCATACAGTATTTTTGCCAATGATATTTTTTATAATTGCGTTAGCTATACCTAAAAAAAGGATGCTGTTCTTTATGATAGGCTTTGGCGCGAGCATGCATCTGTTGCTGGATTACCTGTTTTCAGGTTATATCAGGCCGTTTTATCCTTTCTTGCTAAAACAATATGGGTTAAATTTGTTTGGTGGGACAGAAATGGGTAACTCTATACTCCTGGGAATGGATGCTATTTTGTTAACACTTTGGCTATGGTGGGAGTATAAGCGTAAACGAATAAAAGATTTTGTTTAGGTTGTTACTTTTGAATTAGTGCATTTATAAAGACTATTGTGAAAAATAATCTATATTGTTTTATGAATATTTTTCTTAACATATCTTTATAAAGGAATTCAGTTTTAGTAATTGCAGGGGAAAAAGATGGTGGTAAATCATAAAGAAAAGTTGAAAAATATTATAGAAAAAATGACTCAAAAAAGAAGGAGCATTTTTTCTGAAAAACTTTTTCTTGAAGCAAGCGAGTTCGGAATCGGCGAAATGCATGTGCGAAAAATGATTAATGAACTTATGGAAGAGAATTATCTTGTTGAACCAATGAAAGGCGTGCTTCAGAAAAAAGTTTAACAATTTTTTATTTTTGCTTTTCTAAGAATTCTTGTACAACTGTTTTTGCTTTCTCACGGTTTTTATGGTGCTGTTCAAGGAACTTTGTTAACTTTTCATTAAGGTATTGTTTTAATTCGCCGGTAAGCATCTTGCCTGACTTGTAATCATAGTATATTTCTTCAAGCTTTTCGTCATTTTCTTCTAAACCATAAAGCAACATTTGGTAAGCAACATCAATCTCAGGGTTGCCGCCTTTCTTACGGTGCTCTTCTACTGTTGATTGGCCGCCGGAAAACGCGTATTTGTTAACTTTTTTTGTGGCAGCCTTGGGGTCTTCGGTTAACGCAATATAAGTTGTTTCGTCAGAGGATGACATCTTGCCGCCTTTCAACCCAGGCATGAATTTGTGGTATGTTGATGATAGTTGTTCGAATTTGTGGAGTTTAATCCGTTTGGAAACGTCCCTGGCAAGGCGTAAGTGCGGGTCTTGGTCTGCGCCAACAGGGATTATAGTAGGAAGGGTTGTGCCTTCAAACTCTTTCAATTGAGGGTGAAGCATGTCTGATGCCTGTAATAAGGCAGCTGACATTTTTGCAGGGGTTATCTCGCCGTAAATTGCACGGAACTCGTTGAATGTTGCATGACGGGATAACATGTTTGCAAGGGAATAATAAGCGTTAGACTTTTTGCCGTCGTTTGAACGTTGAGACTGGAAATAAAAGTCGCACTTTTTTAAGTCTAACCCTAATGCAACATAGTTTGTGAGATACTCTTCAATTGCTGTTTCGTGAAGCTGTTTCAGGTTAGGGTTCCTTGAATTGTAAGCTTCAATGTCAGCGACAGCAATGTAAACTTTGGCGCCAAGGTTCTGGTAAAAAATTATTTGATCTGCAACCATCTTGTGGCCAAAATGGAACTTGCCTGAGGGCATTAACCCAGTCATCATGACGAAAGGTTTTTTGTTTTTTATTGCCATTAAAATCTTGCCAAAGTCTCTGTGCGCAAAAATTATGCCGCGCCTGAACAGTACATTGTCCAGGAATAATTTGGGCAGCTTTTCCTTGTCAATAGGTTCTAAACCAAATTCAGTAATTAATTTATTGTAATCTATGTTCCCAGAGATTTCCCATGGCGTAACTTTGAATTCTTCCATCTTTCTTTAAGTTAGAGGTAGAGAATATTTAAGATTTTCCATTTTTAGGACTTCATAAACTATTTATTATAAAAAGAAGTTAATTATTTGCATGGGGATAAAACAGAAACAAGTACAGCCTTTAGGGACTAAATATTATATTGAAGACAACAATGTTGAAGTGGCAAGAGTTTACCTATATATCCTTAACAATGATTTACATAACCAGCCCTTTGCTTTATTGGAAGATCTTTATGTTGAACCAAGTTATAGAAAAAAAGGTTACGGGGGTAGGTTGGTAAAAAAAGTTATAGATGAAGCAAGAAAAATGAATTGTTATAAATTAATTTGTACATCGAGGCATAGAAATGTTAATGTGCATAGACTCTACAAAAAACTGGGTTTTTATGAACAGGGTTTAGAGTTTCGGATAGACTTATAAAGAATTAAATCTCTAAAATGAGTATGGATAAAGTTTTAACACTGGCTGAAAAAAAAGGGGCTGAGTATGCTGAAGTTTTAGAACAAGTGTCTAGCTCTACAATCGTTGAAGCTGTTAATAAGGAAATAAGACAAATTTCAGCCGGGGAAAATAAACTTTATGCTGTAAGGGTTGTGTTTGAAGGCAGGCTTGGTGCGGCGTATTCTTATAACAATGATTATGCTAAGCTGTTAAATTCAGCAATAGCTAATGCAAAAGCTAACGATAATATAATAGATTTTAGTTATGCAAAGCCAGTAAAGAAAAAAATTGTTACAAAGTTTAAAGTTAACCCTTTAGATGTGGACATAATAACAAAAAAAGAGTTTGTACAAGGGTTGGATGACAAGGAAGGGTTTAACAATATTCCAAACTTAAGGCTGACGTATAATGATATTGTGCAAGAGCATAAGTTTATGAACACAGAGTCAAGCGAGATCTTGTGGAAAGATTGTGCAACAAGCTTGGCAATTGTGCCGATAGCTAAGCGCAACAATGAATTGCAGAATTATGTTAAAATTGTTAGGGATAAGGGAGGGTACGAGGTTGTGAAAAATGCTGCCAAAGATGTTAAGGAGGCCATGAGGAAGGCTGAGCAAATGCTTGACGCAAAGTTGGCGAAGGGCGGGAAGTTTAAGGTTATAGCCGATAACCATTTGACAGGCGTTTTTGCGCATGAAGCTGTTGGGCATGCGTGCGAGGCTGACTTAGTTATGAATAATGTTTCAATTTTGACAGGTAAGACTGGGGAAAAGATTGCGAACGAACAGTTGTCAATATCTGATGATGGTAACCTTAAAACATGGGGGTGGACGCCGTTTGATTCTGAAGGTGTTAAAGCGACTAAAACTAAACTTATACAAAATGGCGTGCTTAATTCGTTTATGCATAGCAGGACAACTGCAAAAAAGTTTAACCAAAAATTAACCGGCAACGGCAGAGCGCAAAGTGTCATGAACAGGGTTATACCGCGTATGACTACAACTTATGTTGAAAAAGGCGATTCTAGTTTTGAAGAAATGCTGGCTGAGGTGAAAAAAGGCTACTACTTGAAAGATTCCTTAGGTGGGCAGGTTGACACTGGCGGGGGTTCGTTCTTGTTTAATGCCAAGGAAGGATATTGGGTTGAGAACGGAGAAATTAAGCATATGGTGAAAGGTGTGTCATTGGTGGGGAATATAATGAAGACAATGTTTAACATAAAGCTTATAGGGAATGATATGAAGTATGGTTCAGGCTTTTGCGGTAAATCCGGACAGTATGTGCCTGTGAGCGATGGCGGGCCGCATATGTTGATTGAAAATGCAACAGTTGGTGGAGCAAAGTGATAGATAAAGTTGAAAAGTATCTTGAAAGGAAAGGTTTAAGCTATGAGATATATTATAAGAGCAATAATAGTTTATCTGCAGAAGTTGCAAACGATAAAATTGATTATGTTTCTGAAGGCGAAACTGGGTCGTTGAGCGTGAGGGTGGCGTTAGGCAAGAGGGTTGGCTTGGCTTATACATCCAACCTTAACCATTATAAAAATTGTGTTGATGCCGCGGTTAAAGTTGCTAAGTCTAACAAGGAAGACAATAATTTTTCAGGGTTTGTAATGCCGGCAAAGTATGACAAGTTTATGCCAGATAATGCATTGCTTAAACTGACTCCTGAGGATTTTAGAACCTTTGTGCATAAGTTTTCGTCTGAACTGAAAAATATCAACCCTAACATAAAAGTGTCGTTAGGAATGTTGAATAAGTCAGTTACAACGACTATGATAATGAATTCGAATGGTGTGAAGGCTAAAACGACAATAGCGGATAATGTGTTTGCAGGGGAAATTATGTTTAAAGATAAAGGCAAGCTGGTTAACATGGAAATTGAAATTGGGGATAATAAGGCCTTAAATCCAAGATTGGGAAAGGATTATGCTCAAAGGCTGGTTGCAATGTCTAACAAGAAACAAATTAAAACAGCACAAATGCCGATAATAATGGATGTTGAAGCTTTATCATGTTTGTTTAGCCAAGCTTATGTGTTTGGCGTATCAGGAGAAAATATTACTTTGAAAAAATCGTTGCTAAAAACTGGCGCTAAAGTTTTTGATGAGAAAATCACTATTGTGGATGACGCTACAAACCCAAAACTGTTTGCGTCAAGGCCTTTTGATTCTGAAGGCACCAAGTCAAGAAAGTTTAAGGTTGTTGATAAAGGTGTATTTGTACAACCTTTGTATAATGAATACTATGCTAGAATAAATAATACTACAAGCACAGGTAACGCATACAGGACGCCGACAACATCGCCAACAATAATGCCTAATAATATCATAATAAAAAAAGGTAAGTCTGACGTGTTAAAAGAAACCAAAAAAGCAATATTTGTAAGGTCTGTGCTGGGTACGCATACCATGAACGAAGTTACAGGAGATTTCTCGTTGGGCGTGATGGAAGGTTATATGGTGGAAAACGGAGAAGTGAAACATGCGCTGAGTGATATAATGATTGCAGGGAATTTTTTTGACATGATGAAAGATGTTGGAGAGGTGGATAAAAAGCTTGAACATTCCTTAAACGTAAGTGGCGGCTGTTATTTTCCTAGAATATTGTTTAATAAGATAAAAGTTGTAGGGAAATAAGAGGTTAGAAATGTGTAAATCTAAGATTGATGCATAATGATTTTTTAAATTTATAACAAACTTTAAATATATAATACATCTTAAATTATATTAATTTGTAGAGGTGAGGCATGAAGATAACATTAAGGTTGGTTTTAATAACTTTATTTTGTTTAACCATTTTATTTTTATTAACGAGTTGTAGAGGCCCAAGGCCACGGCCAATGCCATTAGATGAAAATTTTGTTCCACCACATGAACAAGAACCTAAAACTTTGCCACAAGAATCTAATGAAAACCAGCCGAAAATTCAAGAACAAATCCCTCAGTCTCGGGTAAAAGATTTAAACATAAATGGCAAATATCTGCTTGTTTTTCATGCGTGTGATTCTTCAATAACTCAATGTGATCCTAGGAATCATAAGGTATACCTCAGCCAAAGCAATGATGGCGAACATTGGAACGTTGTAGAAAATTGGGAGCCATTTTCAGGGTCTGTGCCTGATATAATTAGGAGGGGTGATTTTTTGTACATTTATACTTCAAGAAATGAGCTTGTACGTTATGATTTAAAGAATAAGTTGTTATATGAACCACAAAAAGTTACAATACAGGGAAGTGATATACATTTTGTAGATCCTTCTTTATTTATCGATGATAAAGGCAGGTTAGTTCTTTTTTTCTTATACGGGAGGAAAGGAAGCGACCCTGCAAGTTGTCCGCCTAACCAGGAATCATGTGACAATGTTATCGGTTCAGCTACAGAAGTCGAAGGAAGTGAAGGCAAACAATTTATCCTTGATGAAGGTAACCGTATAAAAGTACATCTTGATAAGTCAAGTAAATGGCGTTCTGCATCTGACCCTGATATATTTTTTGATGGTTCACAGTATGTTCTTTATCTCTCTCATGGGCCTAGTATATCTGTATGGACATCTCCAACATTGAGGGGCGAATATTCAATGATAAATGAACTTTCAACTGGTACAGGCGGAGTGCCGGCAGGGTATTATGACGCTTCAAACAAAAATTTTTGGACATTTTCTCATATAAATAAAAATGGGGCAAGTGTTATTCGTAGAGCAGTGCATAAGAGCCTTTCAGATAAATTGAATGAGAATGATTGGGATGTTGTGCTTGATGGTTTGACTATTGGCCAAACTTCAACAACCAATGTGGAAAGCCCAGGTTTTGCAGTTAATGAAGCATAATTGCTTATTTGAAAACTTTAATTTTGTTTAATGATTGTACGAAAATAGTTATAACGTTACAAATGTGTAAATTATGCCTAAGATGAATAAGGTTGCAAGGATTGTGCTGATGACTTTGTTTGTTTTCACTGTAAATTCAGGTTTTCTTTCACCTTTTTTTCTTGCGTTGTGTAACATGAAAACTATCACGATACCTTCAATGCCCCCGGCAATTGCGCCTGTTATGCTTAATGCTTGAACAAAAGAAGTAAGGTTGAGCAATACAACAAAAAGGGGTAAGGAAATGGTTAATATGAACGATAAATTTTTTTTCAAACCAAAATCGTAAGTGTACATCCATTGTAAGCCTAACCCAAGGGCAAGAAAACTTGTTGCCATGGAAAAAATTGCAAACAGGTTGCCAAGCAAGATCATGTGAGTGCCGATTGCTTTCCCTAAACCTATTGTTGCAATCTGTTCAGTATTAATGCCAGTAACTGCAACTGAAACTATGACGAACAAAATGTATGATACTATGGGAATCAAGGAGCCTAGGATGATGGCGTTCTTTAATTTGTTTTTATGATGCTTTAACGTTTCTTTCATTTCAGGGATGGCCATGGCGCCAATGAAAGAAAATAAGATCACGCCGTAGGGAAGGAAAAGGTTGTGCAAGTTGATGTTTAGAAGGTTCTCAAATTTTGCATGCGGTAAGCTTAGAAAAATGATTAGCATAAGAATGCCGAGCATTATTATGCCAAGAATAAGTTCCCAAGACTCTATAATGTTTAAACCTAAATAAATCAATATTGACATTATAACAAAGAAAGATAACATGGCTATTGTAGAATCTAAACCAAATAAGGCGCTTAATGATTGACCTTCACCGATGATGTAAGCTATTAATGCGCCGTAAATACCTACAACCATAGCAAATGTCATGAGCCATTTGCCAACCTTGCCTGTATATTTCTCAGCGTACTTTACAAGCTGATACTTCTTTTTTGTTCGTAAACTGATTTCTGCTACGTATAGGTTTATGAAGAGGACAGCAACGCCAAGCAAAATTAAGTGTGCCAAACCAATAACAATACCTGACTGAGCTACAACGTATGGTATGCCTAAAACACCAGCGCCAATGATTGTGCCGACAAGAATTGCAACGGCTTCAAAGTATTGTTTGTTCATAAGAATACAGTGGTGTTATCATTATAAATAGTTTTTGTTAGTCAATCCTTTGCATTTTAACGTAAGCTTTAATTTCATTTATGAGCAAATCAATGTCTTTTACTAATTGATTCTCAGCGTTTGCCATTCTGTCACGGTCAAAAATTTTATCATAAACTTCGCGAAGCACTTTTCGTAAAGGGTTATTTTTCCTTACTGTCCACTCGTCTTCGTAATCTTTTTGGATATAACCGCCAAGTTCTATAGTAATATTACCGTCTTGGGCCAACTTTTTTTTACCGTCTTTCTCAATGCTGACGTTTTTTACGTTTGCAGAAAAACTTATCTCTAGAACTAATTTTACATAGTTGCTAACTTTCTTTTTTGCAGTCCAATAAAAGGAGATAGACTTGCTGCCGTCATCGGAAGTGGACTCGGAATGGCTGTGTTCCATGGCGTCATGATAGTGACGTTCTTTTATGATCTTGTGCAAGTATTTGATAAAAGCTTTTGTATCTAATACAGCTCGTTGTGAAATTGTTTTTACTGGTGCGGTAAAGTCTCGTTGTGCCATAAAATGTATTATTATTAAAAACAATATAAAGTTTTCTATTGACCGAAACTATTATTAAGAAATCACTCATTATAATGTTTAATGGGGAAAGAAAAAAAGCGTAAAATTGGAGTTATAGAAGGAGTTATAATAAAACATAAAGGCTTTTTTGATTTTAATGCTATAATATCAGAAATCCCTGCGTGGTTTAAAAAACATAAGTATGATAATTTTCAAAAAGGACATTCGCAAAAGCCTACACCTGGGGGAGGGTATTTTGAAGGCACGTGGAAGGCAGTGAAAGAAGTTACTGATTATGTTAAGTTTGACATAACTGTGGATATATGGTTGAGGGATATGCAGGATGTGGCTATAGAAAAGGAAGGTAAGACTATTAAAGCTAACAAAGGAAATATTGAAATTACGTTTAATGCTAACATGGAGAAAGATTATGCTAAGCAATTCACTAACAGAAAAGGTGAAGAAACTGAGTTTTTGAAGTTTTTGAGGGAGTTGTATGAGAAGTATGTCATAAAATCTAAACTGAGTGAATATGAAGATAAACTTGAGTATGAAGCGAAAGATTTAATAGAGCATGTTAAAAAGCATTTGTTCTAAGATGAATAATATGGAAGATTTGAGAATAAAGTTGATAAAGGAAACTGAAGAAAAATTGAAGCAAGCTTTTTCGGAAGATAATTTGATTATACATTTGTCAAGGCTTATAAGCGAACTTGATTCAATGATAACTACCTTAAATAATAGGTTTTTGATGTTAGGTGATAAGGTAGGGGAGGTTAACCAGGAGTTATTAAAAAAAATGCAAGATGCTAGGCTTAAAAATTTTAAACAACTAGAAAAACTTATGCTAAAGAATTGCCCAAGGTTGACAAAAACTGCTGGCGTTGAACTTGGTGCAAACTTGGTATCTCAGGCGGGTTCAATAAAAAAACTGGCAATGATGGCGTCGTCAAAAGTGCAGTTGCTTGGCGCGGAAAAGTCGTTGTTTAGGCATTTGAAGACCGGTGCAAAGGCTCCAAAGTTTGGAATAATATGTTTGCATGAAGATGTAAAAAATGCTGAAAATAAAGGGAAAGCTGCAAGAGTGTTGGCTTCAGAAATCTCAAAAGCAGTTAAACAGGATTATTTTGGAAAATGACTTCAAAACTTAAAGCTTTAATTGATAAAGGTTATAAGATTAATTTAAATAAGGGCGATGTTGTGTTATACCTGGGAGCATCGCATGGTGTGACGGCAAAGATAGTGTCTGAAATGGTTGGCGATGAAGGTTTTGTGTATTGCCTGGAAGTGGCGCCAACAGTGATGAAAGAATTAGTTAAAGTATGCAAAGCTAACAAAAACATGGCGCCAATGTTGTATGATGCTAACAAGCCTGAAACTTATGCTAAGTATATTGATAAAGTGGATTTTATTTACCAGGACTTGGCGCAAAGGAACCAGATAAATATATTCTTGAAAAATGCAAAAAGGTTTTTAAAGGAGAAGGGGAGATTTATTTTGATTGTCAAGGCATCCAGTATTGATGCAGTTAAGCCGAAAAAAGAGCTTATTAAAGAACTTAACTTGCCTGGGTACGATTACGAAATAATCGACATGGAAAAAACACATAAGAAACATTATGCAATCATCGGAAGAAAAAAATGAAAAATAAAATTGTGGATGACGTGAGTATTGCGTTGCTTGAAAGGAATTTTATAGTTAAACAGGTAGGATGTGTGTTTGATGTGATAGCTGTAAAAGGTGAAGAGAAATACCTTATAAAATGCTTAAAAGAGGCAAATAGCTTAACACAGGCAAACTTGGAAAACATGAAAAAGGTTGCATCTTATACGAATTCAATCCCTGTAATTGTTGCACAATCTTCAGGGCAAATTATTGAAGATGGCGTGTTATATTCAAGGAATGGTATAACAACAGTTAATATTAACACATTTACCTCTATAATCTCTAAACAACCTCTTTATGTAAAATCATCAAATGCAGGGTTTGTTGTGTCATTAGATAAAGATAAGTTTAAAAAAACCAGGGAAGAATTTAATTATTCATTAAATTCTTTGGCAAAAAAGCTTTGTGTCACCCCTAAAATGATTAAAAAATATGAACAATGTGATAGTTATGTTAATCTAATAACAGCAGAAAGGATCTTTGATTTGTTTGGTGAAGAGGTCTTTAATCAACTTAGTTTGAAACCAATAGCTGAAAAGTTTAACGATGAACTTACAAAACCTGTGGCAAGGAAGTATGATAGTTTAGGGTTTAGTGTGACAGAGATAGGAAAAAAAGGCTTTGATTTACTGGCAAAGTATAATGATGAAACAATCCTGACAATGCTGGGTGATAAGATTAATAAAAACTTTTTAAAAATAAGCGAAGTGTTTTCGATAGATAATTTAGTTGTGTTTAAAACCAAAAAACCAAATAACTTGGATATAGCAACAATAAAAGAAGACGAGTTTTTTGAGTTTGAAAAACCTAGTGATGTTTTGGATTATGTTAAGAGTTAATCTTCTTTAGGTTTCATTGTAGGGAATAATATGACATCTCTTATGGTGGCTGAGTTTGTTAACAGCATTACCATCCTGTCTATACCAAGGCCTAAACCTCCAGTTGGTGCCATGCCGTATTCAAGTGCCTGAACGTAGTCTTCGTCCATGGGGTGGAACTCTTCATCCCCGCCACGGCCTTTCTCTTCTTGTTCTTTTAACAATTCTCTTTGCTTAATTGGATCGTTAAGCTCAGAATACGCGTTGCCGATTTCCCAGCCGTTCACAAATGGTTCAAACCTTTCAAGGACTGAATTGTCTTCCCTTTTAACTTTACATAATGCAGTCGAGGCAACAGGATGTTCAGTGATGAAGGTAGGCTGGATAATCTTGTCTTCGCAAAGTTCTTCAAAGATTAGTTCAATGGCGAGGTCTCTGGAATAATCGCCTTCATATTCAATGTTGAAATTGCGCATGAAAGTTTTAATTTCTTCATCGTCCATTTTGTCTACATCAATCTCAGCGTATTTCTTGATAGCCTCTTTCATTGGCAACCTTTTCCATGGTTTTTTGAAGTCTATGATTTTGTCGCCGTACTTTACTTTGGTTGTGCCAAGAACTTTGTTGCAAACATAAACGTATAAATCTTCAGTTAACTCCATCATGTCGTAATAATCAGCATAAGCCTGGTAACATTCCATCATGGTAAACTCTGGGTTGTGGGTTTTGTCAACGCCTTCGTTCCTAAAATTTTTTCCAAGATAATACACTTTTTCAAAACCGCCAACGATAAGACGTTTTAGGTATAACTCAGGAGAGATGGATAAGTACATGTCAAAGTCCCAAGCGTTAATGTGGGTTTTGAACGGCCTGGCGTTCGCGCCGCCGTAGATTGGTTGCAAAATTGGAATCTCAGCTTCAATGAATCCTTTGCTTTCAAGGAACTCTCTCACTGCGGAAATAATCTTTGCACGAGTTTCAAAAACTTTTCGAACTTCAGGGTTGGTGAAAAGGTCAACGTAACGTTGCCTGTACCTTAGTTCAGGGTCAGTCAACCCGTGATATTTTTCCGGTAATGGCCTTAAGTTTTTTGATAAGAGTTCGATGCTTAAAGCGTGGACTGTAGGTTCGCCTTTGTGGGTCTTGAAAACTTTGCCGTAAACGCCTACAATGTCGCCAATGTCAAGAAGTTTACTAAACTTTTTGTAAAATTCCTTTAACTCATTTTTTGTGAAATATACTTGCACAGTGCCTTCTTGATCCTGAACCTGAATAAAACTGGCGTTGCCCATGACCCTTTTAGCCATGACCCTGCCGGCTATTTTGACAAACTTTTTGCTGACATCACCAGGCTTAAGCGTTTCAGCTTTTTTGATTACATCAGTAGAATGGTGCGTTTGGTCAAATTTGTATGGATAAGGATTTATACCTAACTCTTTCCATTTGTTTAATTTTTCTAATCTTACCTTGATAAGTTCATTTTCTGGTTGCATTTTGTATTATATGAATAGTATAATTTAAAAAGTTTTTGTGTGTTTTCTATAAAAATGCAACTTGGAAACCTTAAATTAAAAAACAATTTTTTATTAGCACCTATGCACGGCGTGAATTGTTTAGCTTTTAGAATGTTGTGTAAACATTACGGTGCTGGGTTGGTTGCAACGCCTATGGTACATGCTAGGTGGGTTGTGAAAGAAAAAAAGTTGCCAATACTTGTAAGTCAAGAAGAAAGGCCATTACAGATACAGCTTATAGGAGATGACGAAAAAATAATTAAAAATGCAACAAAAATTATTGAACCTTATGCAGACATCATTGATCTTAACTTCGGTTGCCCGTCAAAAGATATATTGGCGTTAAACGCCGGAGGGTATTTCACTAAAAACTTAACAAAGTTAGGAAAGATGGTTAACGCTGTTGTTTCTGCAACTAATAAACCGGTTACGGCAAAGATACGGGCAGGGTGGGATGATAAGAATGTTAATGCTCTTGAAGCTGGAAAAGTAATTGAAGATAATGGCGCGTCTGCTGTAACCTTGCACGCGAGAACTGTTAAGCAGGGATATTCTGGTAAAGCTGACTGGGGGTTGATAAAATCGTTAAAATCATCGCTTTCAATACCTGTAGTGGGCAACGGAGATGTGTGGGGCTGGGAAGATGCACTAAAAATGGTTGAACAAACTAAGGTGGATGCAGTAATGGTTGGCAGGGCGGCAATGTGTTCTCCTTTCGTGTTTAAAGAATGTTTAGATGAAAAATTTATTCCAACAAAGGAAGATAGGGTAAATTGTATTAAGTTGTTTGTTGAGTATTATGAAAAATATGAAACAAAACATGCCACCGCTGAACTAAAACAGCATATAATGTGGATGGTGAAAGGGTTGGATAACGCAACTAAGCATAGGTTGAAGTTGTCAAAAATGAAAAATTATGAAGAAGTTAAGAAATATGCTTATTCTTTATGATAATTTAAGTTATTTAAGATTGTGAATGCACGGTAAACTTGTTCCATTAACATAACCTTGGCAAGCTCGTGCGGGTATGTCATGCTGGACAACGATAACTTAAACTTTGCTTTAACTTTCTCTTTATCGCTAAACCCTTCTGCTGGGCCAATAATGAAGCTTAAATTTTTATCCTTGATAAAACTGGCGAACTTTAACGATGTGAAAGTTTTGCCGTTCTCGTCCAATAAAACAATGTCGTGCTTTGCAAGCTTGAATGCTTGATTAATGGTTTTTGCTTCAATGTTTTCAATTTTTGCATATTTTTTTGTACGCTTGAAGTATTCTTCAAACGCCTGAACGTAAAATTTTTCTTTTAACTTTCCAACAGAAATAATCTGGATCATTTTATGCTAGAGTTTGTAATGTTGGCAATTGGTTCGGGGTTGAGTGACTGGTTAGTGTCGTTGTAATATGTAACATTTGGTGAAACCTTGCTTGTGTTAGATTCTTCATGAATTTTAAAGTCGCTAACAGATGTGTAACCTAAAACGAATATGCCAATCACTAATACGACTATGGCGACTTTTAATATCCATTTTGTAACTTTCGTGAAAGCTGTTATCAATAGATAAATTATTATAAGTATAATAAGGATTTTTATTAAAGCGTTTACCATATGATATTTAGTAATTTAATAACTATTTAAACTTAATTATTTGTTATAAGTTAGATAATTCGAGCAAGAAAATTTTTAGCTACTGTCTCTTTGCTTTATTCCCTTCATAAAATATTATTTTTACTTTTTCTTCAGTTATGAGCCCTTCTTTTATTACTTTATCCAGCTTTGGCTTTATTCTTTCTATATTTTCCTTGTTATCAGTAACCTCAATAACTATTGGCAAATCTGTCGATAATCTCAAAATAGATGTTGTATGGATGTGGCTTGTTTTGCCAAAACCTGATATGCCCCTTAAAACTGTTGCCCCAGCTATTCCTTCATTTCTCAGCATTTCAATAATATGCTTGTAGAGTTTTTTTCCTTCATATTCATCTGATTCACCAATAAATATTCTTAACAATATTGCTTCTGATTCTTTTTTCATTTTCATCACCTCCATAAATTTACAACAATGAATTTTCCTAAATATACTGCAAAAAATGTCAGTACTATTGTCCCTATCACATTGAGACTTAATAAAACTATTTCTTTTTGTTCCAATAGCTTAAATGATTCATAGCTGAATGTAGACATTGTCGTAAAAGCTCCTAATAATCCAATTGTTAGGAAAATTCTTGTTTCCTCGTTGAATAATTCTTTATATTCTGAAAGATACATCACTAAACTCAGGAAAAAACTTCCAATGAAATTCACTCCTAGCGTCCCTATTGGAAATGTAACTAAGCCATTTTGGATCCAGCCGCTTATTGAATATCTTAAAACCGCTCCAATAAAGCCTCCAATGCCGATGAGTAGTAACATATACATATTTTCACCTTGGCAAATTTAATTAGAAGTCATTAGCTGTAGCGGTTTTGGCGCAAGCCAAGGCGGACTTCATCGCCGATATTTGTTAATACAATTACTTATTTAAATACTTTACGAAAGGAAAGGGCAAATATATTTTTCTTGCTCTGCTCCATACTCCTAACATTGTTGTAGTGCTCGATGTCGTTGCAATCTAGGGTTTAATATTTATCTCATATAATATGCATTAACAAGAAATCTTGTTTCATTCGCTAACTCAAATTATCACATTCGGAAAAAATTTATCTTAATGGCGAATATTTATTGCTGCTTTTATTAAGCCTGTGAACAACGGTGCAGGGTGTAAGAACCGTGACTTGAATTCTGGGTGGGCTTGGGTTGCAACAAAGTATGGGTGCTTGTCTTGAGGAAGTTCGATGAACTCGACAAGGTTCCGTTCAGGGTTAATGCCTGAAACCACTAAGCCTTTATTTTTTAACTGGTCAACATATTCGTGGTTGACTTCAAGCCTGTGCCTATGACGTTCCGAAATGATTGTTTCGTTGTAAAGCTTTTGCACGATTGTGTCTTGGGTTAACTCTGCTCTATATGCGCCAAGCCTCATTGATCCGCCAAAGTCGCCGTTGGCAAGTTTTTCAGCTTGCTCTGGCAGCATATGAATTACCGGGTGAGGCGTGTTATCGTCAACTTCTGTGGTGTTGGCTGATTTTAAGCCTAAAACGTTTCTGGCGTATTCAATAACTGCCAACTGTAACCCGTAGCATAACCCTAAGAAAGGTATCTGGTTCCTTCTAGCATAACTGATTGCTTTGATCTTGCCTTCAATGCCTCTGCTTCCAAAACCGCCAGGCACGACTATGCCGTCAAGGTCTTTCAACTGCCTTAGTTTTGCATTGCTTTTTTCAAAGTCTTCTGCGTTGACCCAGGTTATTTTAACATTGTAGCCTTGGTGCCATGCGGCTATCTTTAACGACTGGATAACACTAATGTAAGTGTCTGAAAGAGTAAAATCGCCAGTGTTTTGGTATTTGCCTATCATGCCTATGTTAAGAGAGTTTTCTTCAGGTATTGTAGAAATTAAATCAACTAATTTCCTCCATGGTTTGAGTCTTTTAGTACGCTTGTAACGTTCACCGAAAGTTTGCAAAAGTTTTATGTCCAACTCTTGCTCTTCAAGGTTTAAAGGAATCTTGTAAATGTTATCTTCGTCATAAGCTGAGATAATGTTTTCTACAGGGATACTGCAGTTTCGGGCAATCTTTTTTATTCTTTCTTCGTCAAGCATTTGCTCTGACCTGCCAACCACAAAGTCAGGGTTAATGCCTGTGCCTCTTAACAAGTGTATGGATTCTTGTAAGGGTTTGGTTTTTTGCTCGCCAACTTTGGATGGGGTTGGAACTAGGCCCATGTGAATGAAAGAAATGCTTTCCCCGTCGTATTGCATTAACCTTAACGCATCCAAAAACCATCTGTGAAGGTTTTCACCGACAGTGCCGCCTAATTCGACTAAAGTATAATCAGCATTGCTTATTTCTTGAACATTCTTTATACGTTTAATTATTTCTTCTGTTAATGCAGAATATTCAACGCATTTGCCTTGATAATACCCTTCACGTTCTTTCCTTATAACTTCCTGCCAAATCTGGCCGTTGGTTACGCTGTGGTGTCTTGTAGTCAGAAGGTTGCTTGTAAACCTTTCATAATTCCCAAGGTCTTGGTCAGTCTCAAACCCGTCATCTGTTACGTAAACTTCGCCGTGCTCTTTCGGGTTCATTGTGCCAGCGTCAACATTAATGTAAGGATCAAGTTTCATTGCAGTTACAACATTGTTCTGGGCTTCAAGCAAGGTTGCCAAAGATGAAGTAAGGATGCCTTTGCCTAAGCTCGACAGAACGCCGCCAGTGACTGCTATAATGTGTTTTCTCTTTTTTGAAGGAATCTTTAATCACCGGTTTGTGTTATAAATTATGTATTTATAAAAATTGTGCAGAATTTTAGATAGTTTTAAAAAGACAATGGTGTTTTAATTTTTTTACAATGGAAAATGAGAGGACATTTATTGTAAAATTTACAATCATAAACGATAATATACAGACGCAAATGCATAACAAAAATGTAACTCCGCAGGAAGCTATTGGGTTGCTTGAAATGGCTAAGTCGCAAATACTTGAAAACCTGGCAAAGAACAGGAAAGAAGTGTTTTCAGGTAGCCAGAGGTTGTAAAAATGGAAGGTTGCGTATTTTGTAAAATTGTTAACAATGAAATCCCTTGCGCGAAAGTGTACGAGGACGATTACACTATAGCGTTCCTTGACATTGCACCGGCAACACCGAGAAAAGGGCATGTGCTGGTTGTGCCCAAACAACATTGCGAAAATTTAAGCGATGTAGAAGATGATGTGCTGGCTAATACGATAAAAGCAGTAAAAAAGGTGGCAAAAGCTTTGATGAAGTATGCAGACGGGGTTAACCTGGTGCAAAATAATGGCGAGGCGGCTAACCAGCTTGTGAAACATTTGCATTTCCATCTTGTGCCAAGGTTTAAGCAAGATAATGTTAAGTTAGGCACTTGGGAAACATTTACCTATAATGACGGGGAAATAGGCGAAATTGCAGAAAAAATCAAAAAATTTTTAAATGAAAACTAAACAATAATGCTTTATACGGCGCGGTAATTTAGCCTGGTAGAATGCCGGTCTCATGATGTCATGAGGTTTGAGGCTTCTCTAAGCCTGTGATATAAGAAAGCCGGATGTCGGGAGTTCAAATCTCCCCTGCGCCACTTTTTTTAATATTTTCTATGAATGTTTTAGCATGCAGCAATGAACCTGATTCGTAAAGAAAACTTAAAACGTTTAGGCCTGTGTGCCGGATTAAATATTCTATCAATGAAACTTTTTTTGAGTTTATTATATCGTTAACAAGGTTATCTTTTTCTGTTGCAGGGTCGATAAGTTTAGTGTTTACTAAATGCTTTACCCAGTCTGTAATCTCTTTCATGATAAGGTCGCGTTCTAAAAGGGCAAGGTAACTTTCGCCGTACCTTTGTTCTAGTTTTTCAACAAGCTCTTTTGTTTTAACCTTTTCAGAAAGAAACTCTGACCATTGCTCAAACGTGAAATCGTTAGGACAGACTGAAACTTTGATGTTGTTTACGCCTTTCATTAAGTCACTTACAGATCCAAGGTTGGCAGGGAAAAATTTGCAAATGAGCGGCCGGTCGTTGTAAATGCTGCATTTGTTATCTATAAGAAACGGGCAGTCTTTGTGCTCAGCTAATGTGTATTGCAAAATTAAGCTAGTACGGGTTTTTTTGTCGTAAACTAACTTGTAGGGTACAATCTTTACATTAATCTTATTTTCTTTAGCCAGTTTGAACAGTTTCCTGGCTTCCCACTCAAACATGCTTATCGTAGGCTTGTTTAAGTTGAAAATAATACTATTTGGAGAAAAACGCGGATAGCTAGATTTATCATCGTTCAATGAACTGTCTTTACAACAAAGCCCGCAGGATTTACATTCAAACTTTGACATTTTTTGTTCACTGAATGAACAAATTTTTAGGTTATTTATAAAATTATCCCAATAAAATTTATAAAAGCATACAAAATTACCATGAGTATGATTAAACAAAGGTGGTTCTTGGAGATTGATGATATTCTTTTGCCGTTGGATAAGAATTACCGGATAGGGAAGTATGAAAACGTTGTGTTGTTCGGCGAGGAAAATAAAAAGCTTAAACTTGATTTGAGGTTGATTGATGCAACCTTAAGGTTTGATGCAAAGTCCGTGCCAAGGAATTATGCGGTGGTGTTTGCACCAAATGAATATAACCCGCCGTTCATAAGCCAGTTTTATACTGATGTGCCAGTTATAATCAACAATGATGAAGTTGATGAGTGTTTTCTAAGAGACCAGGATACAATTTATGTAAGGCCTAAAAGGTCGCCGTTCGTGGTAAGAAAAAAAGAAGTTGAGTTGGATGAAAGGATTAAGGCCTTGGTGGTTTCAACTAATGTTAACGATGATTTCAAGGCAGGGAATAATAATGTTTATGCAGTGCAAGGCACACTGTATAACCATGGTGCAATGGAACAAAATGTTAAAATCTTGAAAAGGGATAACGCAATAAGGGCCAACATAAGAGATTCGCTTGAAGAAATGGTGAACAAGAGTTCGCCAAATGATTTGAATGTTGTTTACATGTCAATGCATGGGCTGGACAATAACTTGCACATTTATGGCCATGATAACTATAAGTCTGAAGATTTTTTTCAAATATTTAACCAACTAAAAGGCCAGAAAGTTTTGATAGTTGACGCGTGTTACGCCGGGTCGTTTAAGAACGGGTTGATGGATGATACTCACTTATTGGCGTCGTCTAAGCCAAAACAGAAATCATGGATGAGCGAAACTAACCTCTATATGAGCTTTTTCACAAGGTATCTGTTAGAACAACTCAATGCCATGGAAAGGTTGGATTTTAACAAAGTTAATGCTTCAAAAATTAACAAAAAACTTGCAAAAATTAAATATCCTGACGGCGTAAAACCACAAAAGTGTTACATAATTAAACCTAAAGTTCAGCGTTCATCTCTAAAAGATGTTTCAAATGAAGGTTCTTGAACTTCTTAAGCGCTTCTTTTTTATTGAATATTGATTTAAGCATGCTTGACATTTTTTCGCCGCTCATTATAGGCGGTACAATGACGTAGTCCGCGCCTTCCTCGTAAAGGTTAAGTGCCTCGTGAAGGTGCTGAGCTGTAAGAATGATGTTTATGCTGGGGTTTTGTGTCCTCGCATATGATAATAAACGTTTGTTGATGTCTTCGTTGGGTATGGTGGAAATAATAATGTTGTACTGGGAAAACTTAAGTTTCTTAAGTATCTCTAAGTTTGTTATGTCGCCGTAGATGCAAGGAACTTTTTTCCCAATTAATTTGTTAATAATGTCAGGGTTAGTGTCAACCACCTTTATGATATCTTTGTTTTTTTCAAACGCTTTTAATATGATTGAGCCCATGCGGTGAGCGCCAATCAAAATGATTTTGGTTTTTTTAGGGTTGCCTGAGTACGAAAGTTTTTGGTGTTTAAGCGAAATCCTGTCAAGGAAATTGAACAAAGTGTTAACCTTGTTGTAAATTTTTTCTTCATATTTAACAATGTAAGATGTTAAGGTTATGGAAACAACAGCTAAAATGATTGTCACGGAAAAGATCTCAGGCGAGATTGAGCTTGCGCCGGCAATGATGATTAAAGAAAACTCGCTTATCTGCGCCAGGCCTAAACCTGAAATGAAGGATATGCGTTTGCCGTAACCGAACATTGCAAGGATGAGAGAAATTATTAAGGGTTTGATCAGGATTACGATGCCTAAAAGGATTAACAAGAGTTTGCTTATGCTGACAAAGTTTGAAATGACAACCTGCATGCCAAGCGATACAAAGAAAATTGTTGAAAAAAAATCTTTTAACGGCAAAATCCTTCCAATGATGTTGTAATGGTATGGCAGGTTTGCAAGCACAACGCCGGCGATAAAGCCGCCTATGGCAATTGAAAAGCCAAACATGTATGCAAGCGCGACAAACAAGAAACAAGTTGACAAAGCTAAAAGGAACATGAACTCTTCAGATTTGGCAGCGAACTTGAAAAGCTTGTGCACAACAAACTTGCTTGACAGCCAGGCAAAACCGAACAACAACAATGCCCCTACCATGATGAAGATGAATTTTGTTACGCTGAAAGAGCCTATGCTGGAAAGTATGGATAAAGCTATGATCACTAAAATGTCCTGGATAAGAAGAACGCCTACCATAATCCTGCCGTGAAAGGTTGAAAGATCTTCCTTGTCAGACAATAGTTTTATTACAACTAATGTGCTTGAGAATGCAATGATTAAGCCTGCATAAACTGAGTTTATTGTGTTTAACCCAAGCAATAAGCCTGACAAGTAACCAAGAAGGAAAGTTAAGCCTACCTGTATAATACCAGTAATAGTACTGACAAGACCAACGCCTCTTAGTTTGTTTAAGTTAATCTCAAGTCCAACAATGAAAAGCAAGAACACTATGCCAATGTCAGAAAGAGAGTGGATTAGTTCGATATCTTTTACAATGCCCAAGCCTATAGGGCCAAGAATTACGCCTGCGATGACATACGCTGGAATTAAAGGTTGTTTGGTTAACCTTGCAAAGTAGGCAAAAAATGTAGCGAGAACTATAATGGCACCAATCTCAAACAATAAGCCTGACGGCAGCGGTGGAAGGAAGTTTATCATAATTTATCAAGGCGTTTTAATGTTTATAAAGATTTTTATAGAAAAAAATAAAATTATTTTTTCTTTAACTCAATTTCAATCGTGGAAACTCTTACAAGTTTGCCTTCCTTGTTTTTGAACTCTTCACTATCAATCCTGATATCTTTAATCTCTATCTGGTCTTCTAAGAATCTCTTTAACGCAACTTCAGCAATGTCTACTGCCTTTGAAATAAACTTGCCCCTAGCTTTCACGATAACTTCATTAGCGTTTTGTGTGGTGAATTGCATTACTACACCTGTAACATAGTTCATGAAAGCTTTGTTACCTACAAAAATAGTGTGGTCGTTTTCGTTCATTTGTTCGTTGTCTTGAACAGTTTGCTCGTCTTCCATATTAATACCTCCTTATAACTCTTTCTTAACAAGCCTTGTTATGTAACCAGCGGTGACGTTCCTTAACTTTTTGGAAGGAATGTCAGCCACCTCTGGCAAAACTTGTTTATTATGCTCGAAGTCTGTTGTAAACTTATCTTTGTACAATCTAAACAATTCTTTACCTGTTCTTTTAATCTGTGTTGTTTTTATTCTTCCCATTTTTACTATATCACAGATTAAGCCAAATCATTTATAAACCTTTTGTTTTTCAGAGCTGAAAGTTTGTGATACAGATTTTGATGGGGCCAGTTCGAGAAAGCTTATTTGTAAATGTTATCATGATGGTCATAATCTTCAAATGATAAAAAATCATTTGCTTTATCATAGCTAAAAACTAAAACAAAATGCCCAACGTGAACTCTTTTTGAGTCTTTCATATCATATCGCAAATTTTTGTAGTGTTCAATATCCCTAGAATTAATTACTTCTTCAATTTTTTTCATAACTGCTTCATATCTAGCCTTATCTTTTTTAAATAGCTTAACGAGTATCTTTTTCAACCTAGGTTTAATCTCAAATTCACGCATTTTCTATGTGCTTTTTCAAATCAGCAATACTTTTGAAATGGATTCCTTTCTCTTTTTTAACTTCTTTGAGCTTCTCTATGTATTCAGGCCTAAGTTGAGGTTCTAAAATCTCTTGCTTGTATTGTTCAGCCATAACATTTATGGCTTCACTT
>RFJO01000084.1 GCA_003694495.1 Candidatus Woesearchaeota archaeon | reverse complement strand
GTTTTAGAGAATATATTTATAAAGGAGTTAACAATTAATTTTGTCATGTTCAAGGTAACAAAATGCAAGGATAAGGCCGTTTATTCAGCTAAGCCACTGAAAACCTTAAAATTAGATTTAGAAAAAATCTCTAAATCATTTGAAACATTGGAAAAAACACCTATTCTTTTGCTAGTAAAGATAGACGGCCATGAGATCATTGTACACCGTCATGGTGAACTAATGTTTAAAGATTGCACTAATATTAATAAAATTACTCAAATCTCTGAAAAAATTTACAGCATAGGCACACCTAAGCCATAAAATTTTAGAGAATTTAATCTTTCTAGAGATAGTGCCTAATTCCCCGTTCTTCGAGCAATGCGCTCAAAGTTCCCTAACTTCCCTTTAAATCCCTAACAACTTTTTTTGAACTGAGGAGTCTTCAACTGAAATTACTACATTATTGATATCTTTAAGTCTGAACCGAACTCTGTCACCTTTTTCTAAGCCAAGTATATTACTAACTTCTTTTGGAAACCTTAGTATAAGGTTGCTTCTTATCTGGCTCAATTTAAGATTGAACTCTTTTTGCTTTAGTTTATTTAAGCTAAGTATCCTTTCAGTTTGTTTTGGATCATATCCGATGATTCCGCAGTTTGGGCAGGCCCATCCTTTTACGGTGTAGCCATTAAACTTCAGTCCGTCTTTGCTTATCGCTTCTCTTCCGCAATCGCATTTTATGGTTTCCATTTTTCAAAAACATATGTTTTGTGTGTATGTTCTTAACATATTTTATTAACATATTCATATTACATTTGTTAAGTGTATATGTTGAAATATATAAGCTTTTTGGGGTTGGTGGGTGGGAAGTTCGCGAAAAATTCATTTAAATAGGTTCCCGATATAATCGGAACTATAATAAAGCAAAAATCTGCTTAACAAAAAGCTTATTAAACAGAAACCACCTCTCAAGCAGGTATGAAAGGCCTCTTATTATTATCTGGCGGGTTTGACAGCCCGGTTGCAGGTTATTTGCTTAGAAGGAAAAACGTTGAACTTACAGCATTACACTTTTCAGGCCAGCCTTTCATAAACGACCAGGCAGAAAAGAAAGCAATCAAGCTTGCAAAGATTATCGGCTGTAACAAAATTATTATATTTCCCTTTGGCAAAATCCTTGGTGAAGTTGTAAATAAATGCAGGCACAAGTTTTATTTTATAATATCAAAACGCATTATGTTCAGGGTTGCAGAAACTTTGGCAAAAGATTATGATTTTATAGTAACCGGCGACAACCTTGGCCAGGTTGGCAGCCAGACCTTAACAAACCTTGCCTTAATCAACTCTACAATTGATAAGATGATACTTCAGCCTTTGCTTGGGTTTGATAAACAGGAAATAATTGAGCTTGCAAAGAAAATTGGTACATATGAAACATCTTGCGGTCCTGAGATGTGTTCTGTTCTTGGCCCGAAGCATCCATCTACAAGTGCAAAAAAAGAAGTTATCGAAAAAGAAGAAGCAAGGCTCGACATAAAAAGTTTATTAGATCAGGCGTTCGCAAACATGAAGGTGGTAGGATGAAAGTTTATTTGGAAAAAGAAAACAAGGAAGTTGACATCGAGGCATCTACTGTAGAAGAGATTTTATCAAAGTTAAATATTAACCCTACTACTGTGATTGTTTCAAAGAATGGTTCATTGGTTCTTCCTGAAGAAAAAGTTTCACAAGATGATGAGGTAAAGATATTTACTATAGTCTCGGGCGGTTAAACAAATGTCATGCAAAAACTGTAACTTAAAACCAGTACACCAGCTTACATCAGGGGTAAAGCTTTGCAGGTCGTGCTTCATAAAATATTTTGAAAAAAAAGTTAGGAAAACTGTTCGTGTGCATAAGTTAATACAAAAGAAGGACAAAGTTTGCGTGGCCATCTCCGGCGGAAAAGATTCGTTGACTGTGCTTAATATTCTTAAAGATTTTAATACGATTGAAGTTTTTGCTTTGCTTATAGATGAAGGGATTAAAGGTTACAGGGAACATACCATAAAAGATGCCAGGGAATTTTGTGAAAAAAACAACATTCCTTTACACATAGTTTCGTTTAAGGAAGAATTGGGTTACACTTTGGATGAGATGATAAAAATTCTTAACATGAAACCGTGTACTGTTTGTGGTGTATTTAGGAGGTATTTGCTAAACAAAGCTTCAAGGGAACTTAACGCCACTAAGTTAGCTACCGGCCACAACATGGATGATGAAGCTCAGTCAATCATAATGAACCAGTTTAAGCGCAAGCTTGACATTTCTGCCAGGCTTGGGCCGATAACTGGTGTTAAAGATGATCCACGGTTTATAAGAAGGATAAAACCATTGTACATGATGTCAGAGAAAGAAGTTGGGATTTATGCGTTTTTGAAAGGCTTAATGCGCGGTTTCAATGAATGCCCGTATGAGAATGAATCTTTTCGTTCAGACGTAAGGGATATGCTTAATGATTTTGAACAAAAATATCATGGCACTAAGAACAACATAATAAATTCTTTTTTGGAGATTCTTCCGTTATTGAAAGCTAAGTACAGGTCGTCTAAAGAAATCAAGGAATGTAGCATTTGTAAAGAGCCGTGCACTTCTGAAATTTGTAAAGCTTGCGAATTAAAGCTTAAGCTGAAAAAATAGTATATTCTGTCAAAATATATTT
>RFJO01000083.1 GCA_003694495.1 Candidatus Woesearchaeota archaeon | reverse complement strand
ATATTATATAATGGCAAATAAAAATTACTTTATAATTGTTTTAGTTACAATATTTTTAATTAGTTCTGGCTGTCAACAAAAAATTGAACAGAATTCCTCGGACTTTGTTGCTTCAGCTAACATTAAAGAACTTAATTTTAAGAGCGTTGAGCAGTTAAGGTCCTTTTTACAAGACAACCAGGGTACGGATGTGCGTAGTAATAATCTTGCAATAGCAAAGTCAAGTATAACCGGAACAAGTCTTAGCCAATTAAGCAAGTCAACATCTTATTCAGGAACTAATGTTCAAGTATTAGGTGTGGATGAAGGCGATATTGTAAAGACAGATGGAGAATACATATACACGATAACTGAGAATACGGTTTTTATAATAAAAGCTTACCCAGGGGAAGATGCAAAGATAGTTGGCAAAATCATAATTCAAGGAATGCCTAAAGGTTTATTTGTAAATAAAGACAAGTTAGTTGTTTATGGCGATGTTACAAAACTTGATGATTTTAAAGTTATTGATTTTACTCCAAGGGATGGCTTAACTTTCTTTAGGATTTACAACATTGAAGATAAGTCAACCCCAAAACTAATAAAAGATTATAGTTTTGAAGGCAGGTATTTCCAGTCAAGGATGATAGACAACTATGTTTATTTTATTGTTACATCCAATCCTGACTATAGAAGGCCAGTACCTGTTCCAATTTATTATGATTCTGGAAAGAGAAAAGAGATTAAAGTTAACGATATCCACTATTTTAACATACCGTATGATACAACACAATTTGTTACAATACACGCTATAAATGTAGATACAAATAGCTTAAATTCAAAAACTTTAGTCGTGGAAGGCAGCCAAAACCTCTACATGTCTGAAAAGAACATTTTCCTTACCTATACTAAGTACATTAACGAATGGAAAATCAGGCAGGATATAATGCTTAGATTTATCGAACCAAAACTTACTGAATCTGATAAGGCTTACATTGAAAAAATAAGAAATGTTGATGAAGACATTTTATCTAAATGGGAAAAAAGAAACAAGATTATGAATGTTATTTATTCTTACCTTAATTACCTCCCAACTAATGAAAGGGATGAAATTGAAGACAAAGTTGAATCAGAGCTAAAAGAAAAAATGAAAGAATTTGAAGCGAGGGAATATACTGTTATTCACCGGGTTTCAATTTCTGACGGCCAAATAGATGTACAAGCTAACGGCAAGGTTCCAGGAAGGATTATTAACCAGTTTTCTCTTGATGAAAAAGACAATGTGCTAAGGCTAGCTACAACCATAAGCCCCAGTTTTTTTATCTTAAGAAGAGATTCCGAAAATGTCCAGCGAGAATCTTCTAACCATGTTTTTACTCTTGACACAAACTTAAACATCCTTGACAGGCTAGACGGTTTAGCTAAAGGTGAAAGTATCTATTCAACAAGGTTTATAGGAGACCGGCTTTATATGGTAACATTTAAACAAGTTGACCCGTTTTTTGTCATTGATCTAAGTGATCCGAGGGATATTAAACTGCTTGGCAAACTAAAAATCCCTGGGTTCTCAAGGTATTTACACCCCTATGATGATAATATGATCATAGGTATTGGTAGGGATACAACAGAAGAAGGCAGAACAAAGGGATTGAAAATCTCTTTATTTGACGTCTCTGACTTCAACAACCCTAAAGAAGTTGCAAAGTTTGTTTCTAAGGATAGATATGCACAATCACTAGCTGAATATGAGCATAAGGCTTTCCTATTCTCTAAGGATAAACATTTGCTAGTCATACCTGCTTACAGTTTCGACTGGAAAGATAATAATGGTTACAACGGTGCCATGGTGTTTTATATAAACAAAGACAAAATTGAGCTACGGGGGCTTATTGACCATTCAAAGGGTCTAAGCAGCAGATTATATTCTCCGGCTGTTGAACGATCATTATACATTAATGAATTACTTTATACAAAATCTCCCTCACTTTTAAGAATTAATGCTTTAAAAGATTTAAGTTCCGTAAATGAAATTGCACTTACACCTGATAATAAAGCAGACATACCTATCTTCTAAGATAGCCAAATATAGTTCTAGGATATTTTAAAATCAAATAAAAATTGTAAAAAATGTCATATTCATAAAAAACTTTAAAAATAACTATAAGATTACCTCTTACATCATGCCAGAAGATTTAGAAAAAAAGCTTGAATCATTACTTCACAGACTCCCAACATCTGAACCAAACTTAAAGTTTTCAAAAACTTTCTACAAAGGTTATTTGGAATACAAACAAGGCAACTACGACATTGCTATTGCTGAATTTACAAAAGCCAAAAATAAAGGACCCAACACTTTATGCGATTTATACCTTGCAAAGTGCCATTCGTTGTTATCTGAAGAGATAGAAAGTGAAGAACTAGAGCACCAATTAAACGCTTTAAAACATTACAAGTCTGTAATTTCTTCCGGAGCTGCTAATGAAACAATCTACCATGAAACCCTTGATTTAATAGAATCAATTGATCCTTTATCCGTAGAGATTAACCCTTACTTAGAAGCTGCAAGGTTATGTGAAACTGCTGTAAAAGTATTTTATGATTCAGAAGATTTACATTATAGGTTGTATGAATATTATTATATTTTAGGCAAAGATAAAAGAGCAGAAAATGTTAAGTTAAACCTTGCCTCTTTTGCCGATATAAACTTTATAATCGACAATTTTGGCGAAGAAATCTTTGAAGAGACTTATAAAAAGAGATCCATGTACGACGTGCTTGTCAAGCGGCTTAATCATAAAGATGAAGATGCTGCATACCTTGCATACAAGCTTGGCGATTTTATCAACGAAATTGAAACTCATAACGATGAAGACCGTGACGTGAACAGGAATTTAACATTAAAGTATTTCAAGCTTGCACATTCACTTAAACCAGAGGAATACTCTGAACTTCTGCCATCCATACAAGCCCTTCTCAGTGAGGGCGTTAGAGAAACTAAAAATAAAAAACTAAAAGATTATTATAAAAGTGAACTTAAGAAATTTTACAAATCACACAAAAAGTTTAAGCCAAAAAAAGTTAAAAAAAGCCAGCAGATAAAACGTTTATTCCCTAAAGACCTTGCATCCTTGCTTGGAGAATACGTAATTGAACAAGAAGATACCGTAAAGCGGTTAGCAATAGTAGGTTCAAACCACATAAAAAGAATTAACGCTTTAGCAAGCGGTGTTGAGAAGGATTTATTGCCAAGAAAAAAACTTTTGCTTGTTCACGGCCCAACTGGTTGCGGTAAAACATATTCAGCACAAAAGCTTGCCCAAATCATCGGCGTTCCTGTGTTAGAGTATAATGCTTCCGGATTAACTGAATCAGGCTATGTTGGAGATTCTTACAGTGATATGTTCGAGTTACTTCTCAAAGAAGCCAACAACGACATGTCTGCTGCGCAACAGGGTATTATCCTGGTTGACGAGTTCGACAAACTAGCAGCAAAAGAAAGCACTACTAAAGACGTTTCAGGTGCAGGCGCTCAAAAAGGCTTCTTAAAATTAATTGAAGGAACAACGTTAAAAATTTTTGAAAGAAGCCATTCGCCTAAACACTTTGACACTACAAACGTAACTTTCATACTTATGGGCTCTTTTGCCGGGTTAGGCAACAACGACCCAAACATAAGCCAGCTTGACAGGATTGTTTACCATAGATTGTACGGCAGTAGAAGCATTGGTTTCAGCACTGAAAATAAGATCCCAATGAAAGGCGCAGCAAAGTACGCAAAAAAAGAAGATTTCATTGCGTTTGGCATCATGCCAGAAATTATGGGAAGGGTAAACAAAATCTCTTACGTTCACCACTTAACAAAAAAAGATTTAAGAAGGATGCTTACCGAGCCAAAAGACAATTTGGTAGCTTCATTCAAGCAATCATTTCTGGAAGATAATATTCTTTTAAATTACACAAATGGCGCATTAGACTTAATCGCTGAGATAGCAGCCCAGCGCCAGGGCGGCGGCAGATCCTTAGCAGAGGTAATGGAATGCGTCATGGAAGATTTTGAGTTTTACATGCCTGGTTCGGATGAGAACGAACTACTTATAACTAAAAAAATAGTATCAGAAAAAGTTAAGAAACTTACTTAAACAATATAGAAGCATAACTAACCGAATTTTCCTTGTCACCGCTTATCTCAGATGAAGTATAATAGGACAAAAGCCTGACATTTTCCACACCCATTTGTTTCAAAGCTTCAATCCCTACCATTATGGGGTATGCCCCGCATATTGTTGCCTGCGTTTTTTTCTTAAACGCAAAGAAGCCTTCTGCATCAAGATCTATTATATAACTAATAGCTTTATCATCCAACGCAGCAATTGACGCTTCAACGTTATATTTAAAGGGCTTATACCCATAGGCATGGCCGTAATGTGTAAAATCTGAAGAAATTATTATAGACGTTTCACCCTCAATCTTGGCTATAGCTTTTGCTATTTTATCATAATCATCCCATGTTGGTACAACCAATGGCACAATCTTAAGTTTTTCCAGGTTATCCCTAGACGCAAACTGCAACATTGGCAACTGCACTTCTACAGCATGTTCTCTTATATTACCTTCTTTTATAAAATCAACATTTTTTATCAATTCATTAACAAACTCTGTGTCTGGTTGCACTATGCCAAAAGGCATATCCCATGCATCTTTTGAGGTTGTTGGGAAAGCATGGTTGCCGTTATGGTCCGGTGCTAATATAACATACCTGTCCGGCATTTTTGCTTCAGCTATTTCTTTATATGCCCACGCAGCGCAAGGCCCCGAATAAACATACCCTGCATGCGGCACAAGCACGCCTTTAACAACTTTACCAGACCTTTTTACAGGCAAAGCCCCAGGACCTTTTTTATTATGAAAACAATCTTCTATCTCTTTTTCGAGTTCGGCAAACTCGCTTTTGTAGAACTGTCCTGCCACAATAGGTATATTCATAAAAAGAGTTATAAAGAATTTATATAAAAAATTTACTTTATTTT
>RFJO01000082.1 GCA_003694495.1 Candidatus Woesearchaeota archaeon | reverse complement strand
GCATAGACCTCTCCCTGAGTAAAATAATTGATTTAATTAATTTAATCGAAGAAAAAGAATATGATTGGAAAAGAGAAAACATTATTGATAACTTGAATAAAATAAATGGGCAATGTAAAGAGATTTATGGGTACTACAAACTTAAATCGCTCAATAATAAACTTTTACTGAAAATAAAAGAAATAAACAAACATGTGCAAAAAATTGAAAGTTTTATCAATTAAAGAAACTTTTTAATTCTTTAACAAACTCATCCTTGTTATAAAAACAAAAACCATGGTTGCACCTTGAGTCCATAACGATAAACTTTTTCGGTTGCTTGGCTAGCTCAAAAGTAACCTCTGCGTCTTTTATCGGTATTACTGTATCATTTTTTGAATGAAACATGACAAGTTTTCTTGGGGAAATATTGCCAACATAATTGTTGGGGTTAAATGAATAAATAAATTTGCCTATGCTGCCCGGCTTGGGAACATAACCGGCTGTGCTGAAAACTATTGCGCCTTTAGATTTAGGTTCCATCGCTGAAGCAATAATCGCTGTCCTGCCACCCATGCTTGAACCAAAAAAGACTATGTTGTTCTTATCCAAGTCTTTCTGATTGTAAACAAAATCAAACGCTCTTAGCGCATCATAAATCATTAAGTGCTGGAATGGCTCTTTGTTAGCTAAAAACTGGTTATAATCATGTAATCCAGGAGGAATAGGACCCGAGGTTTCGCCAATGCCTCTCTGGTCTATAACAAAATAGGCAATGCCTTGAGATAAAATTAACTCGGCTATAGCGCGATGCTGCTCTTTTCTTGCCCTGGCTGCAGGTAAGCCTACAACAACAGGAACTTTGCCCTCTAATTTTGGACGAAATAATAACCCGTAAATGTCTTTGCCACGACTTTTGTAAACTACCTTGTCTACTGTATAAGAACCATTATCCTCGATTAAGGTTCTTGTATATTCCAACTTGCCCCTGTGTGTTGGATATTTTATTAATCCATCTTCTGTTAACGACCAGGATGGTTCGTTGTTATAGTTGTAAAATACTAAAGTGACTATAAGCAAAATAAGAATGGCGATGATTGGCTCCTTTTTCATACAGTTGATAAATAATTGTTTTATTTAAAGTTTTTTGGCTTATAATCCCAAATCAACAAAAAATTAGCAAGATTTATAAATAACATATAATTTAGCTAAATAAAATGGCACACAAAATTCATGCTAAACAAAAAAGAATGAATAAATCAGCCACGCACTTAAGAAGTATAAGGCTTGCAACCAGAAACAGGGCAAAAAGGCCTAAAACGTTTAAAAGTGAAGAAGCTGCTAAAGCTTGGGCTGAAAAAAATAATATTAAAAAATATGAATTGGTTGACCTGAAACATGGATGGGGCTCAACAAAAAAGATAAGAGTTAAAGAATTATAATTTTATTTTACCTTTCTGCCAATTTCTTAAAATTATTCTAGACATGGTTTCTGTGTCTGGAACACCACCCTTGAGAAGTTTATTGTTTTTTAATGCAATTTTCTCAATAGTTTTTTCATAAGATTTAGTTTGGGGAACATCATAATATGATTCAATCTTGCCAGGGAAAGATTTCATTAACTCAATAACAGCCAACTCAGGGTCTTTAACCTTAGCAGGGTCCAAGGAAGATGTGACAGCATGCTTCATTTCGTTCTTTTCTTTATACGGGAAAACCCCGGGACTGTCAAGAAGGTATAACTTTTTATTTATCCTTATAATCTGTTTACCTTTTGTGTGCCCGCTTATTGGTGATGTGGATGCGGAACTTCTGCCTTTTAATGCATTCACTAAAGAGGATTTGCCTGTGTTGGGGTAACCTAAAACGCCTACAATGTTCTTGTCTTTCTTTGCATACCTTAAAATCAAGTGCAATAATTTTGTTATGCCGTAACGTTTTTGAGATGATACGTAAGCTGACGGTTTTAACTTTAATTTTTTTAACCTTTCAATATCAACAAGATCACATTTGTTTAAAACGTAAATTAAAACTTTATTGGATGCCTTAACTTTATCCTCAATCTCCTTGTTTCTTGTTTCATTGACTAACCTGGAGTCTAAAACTTCTAAGATTATGTCACTTTCAGAGATTACTTCGTTAACAATCTTCCAAAAATTCTTTGCCATAACTCTATAAATGAAGATATCCATATATTAAAGTTTTTATATTAGATTAAACTTACTGGTAATTATGAGACCAAGAGGACTTATAAGAGATATACTGATGCTTTTCGTTGGCTACCATATCATAAAAATTTGGATAACAGGAGAAAAAGTTTCAACCACGCTGGGACTTTCTACATTAGTGTTAATATATTTTGCACTATCTTTCCTATTCGAAAGATTTAAATTTTAAAATGCCTTGAAAAATATTATGCAAAAGTTTCAAAGTGTTTGCCCTTTCTGCGGCACAGGGTGTTCGTTAACATTATATGTTGAGAACAATGACATTGTTAAAGTTGAACCAAACAAAAATGCGCCGTCAAATAAAGGCATGGCTTGTGTAAAAGGATTAAGTTCTCATGAGTTTGTGAAAAATAAAGAAAGGTTAAAAAAACCTTTAATTAAAAAAAATAATAAGTTTGTTGAATTTTCATGGGATGAAGCAATAAGATATGTTGCAAAAAACTTAAAACAAATTATAAAAAAACATGGCGGAAACTCTATCGGGATATTAAATAGTTCTAAGTGTACTAATGAAGAGAATTTTTTAATGTATGAACTTGCATCAAAAGTGCTAAAATCACCAAACGTAGACCAATGTGCAAGGCTATGCCATATGCCTTCAGGGATAGCATACTCAAAAATGTTTGGCATTAGTGCCATGTCTTGTTCATACTCAGATTTTGAAAAAGCTAAAGCTATCATGATCTGTGGGGCTAACCCTGCTGTGCAGCATCCGATAATATTCAACCATATACTAAATGCAAAAAGAAAAGGGGTTAAGCTGATTGTTGTTGACCCAAGGAAAAGTAAAACTGCAAAGAGTGCTGATATACATGTAGAAATAGAAGAAGGCAAAGATGATGCGTTTTACATTGCCATATGCAAGTATCTAATAAAGAATAATCTTATAGATAAAGAAATGCTTAGAAGAACAAAAGATTATGATTTTTTTATAGAAGAGCTTAAACCTTTTGGCGATATAAATGAACTTTGTGAATATGCTGGGGTTAACCCTAACTTAGTAGAAGAAATCGGGCAACTTATTGGCAATAATAAAACAATATTTATTAATGGCCTAGGACTAACGGAAAGCGCAGGGTGCGTCACGAATGTTGAACTTGTCGGGTGCATGGCGTTGCTTACCGGAAACATAGGCAAAGAGGGCACAGGCGTTGCACCGTTGAGAGGACAATGTAATGTGCAAGGAGCATCAGATATCCAGGCTTATTATAATAAAAAACTTAAATACGACAAAAATGGCTTCCCGTACTTTGAAAAAAAATTCAACACAGCATTGAGCTCAACAGAAATGGTTGAAGGGATCTTAACAGGACAAATAAAAGCATTGTATATAATGGGCGAAAACCCTGCAATGAGTCATCCAAACCTTAAACTGAATTATAAGGCGTTCAAAAAAGCAGAGTTCATTGTTGTGCAAGACATTTTCATGACAGAAACTGCAAAGTTTGCTGACGTTGTGTTGCCTGCCGCATCGTTTGCCGAGAAAGACGGAACATTTACCAACTCAGAAAGAAGAGTACAGTTACTAGAAAAAGCTGTAAGTTACAACGGGATTGAAGACTGGAAAATTATATGCATGATTGCAAAAGCTATGGGCAATAAAAAAGATTTTAATTATAAAAATACTAAACAAATATGGGATAAACTTAGAAAAAAAATTGATATATATTCTGAGATAACATACAAAAAGATTAAACAAAATTACGGCGTGCAGTTCCCTGCAACGAAAAAAAGCGAAAAGGTTCTGTACAAAAGTTATTTCTATCATAAAGAAGGAAAAGCTATATTCCCATCCATAAGAATTTATCCGCCAAGCATGATCAGGAACAAAAATTTTCCTTTCAGGCTTATTACTGCAGGCACGTTAGAACATTTCCAAACCGGAACAATGTCAAGACATTGCCAAACATTAACAAAGATTAATAATGAACCTTTTGTAAACATAAACCCAAAAGATGCTAAACGTCTTAAAATAAAAGATAACACCATGGTAGAAATTACCGCGCCAAACAAACAAAAAATAAAAGCTAAAGCAAAAATAACCAATGACGTCAAAGAAAATTATCTGTTTATGCCTGTGCACTTTAACGAAGCTAAAGTAAACCTTCTTACTTCAGAAAAATTAATTGATATCTCAAAAACACCAGAATATAAAGGAATAATAGTAAAAATTAAAAAAATCTAATCATCATCAAAGTCTATGCCCATCTCGTCTAAAATCTCGTCCCTCTCATCTGTGTCCCAATGCGGCTGCTCAAACTCTGGCTCCTCTGATATGAAATCATCTTCGTCAAATTCGTATGCATCTTCTTCCATTTTGTCTCACCTTTATGAAAAAATAATTTTTCTGTATTTTCTATATAAACCTTTCGGTGAATCACTTTTTAAACACGCTTTTTGTCATGCATACAACCCATTTCCAATGAAATGCAAAATGAAGAACAACTATTATAACAAAAAATAATCCTACCCATTTATGATAATTAAGCCAAGTGTGCCTGGATAAGTAAAGAAAGGCCTTTCCTTCTGCCAAGTTACGCCAAAATAATAAAATTACGCCGCTTATACCTACAATCAAAAAACCCAAAAACATCACAAAATCTGTTACATAATTTACTTTTGCACTAGCCATTGAAAACAATAAAAACACCCAAAATATTTATAATTTTCCAAAAGATTTATATATTATTTGTAACTTTCAAGGAGTAGCAAAATGGATAAGGACATTAATCTGGCGAAACCTTTGTTGATATTGAAAAAAGGAAGGTATTGTACGCAGCCTTATAACAGGTATAGGTCTATCTATTTATTACAAGAACATATGAAAAATAAAACTAAACTTAAACAATATCTGTCATCTGTTAAAAAAGAATGGGGTAATGG
>RFJO01000009.1 GCA_003694495.1 Candidatus Woesearchaeota archaeon | reverse complement strand
GAACAACAATCTTTAAATATGTCATAATACTATAAAAAAGAATATATAAAGTTTGTTTCACATTCGATTTTAATTTGGGCGTTAAAATCGATTGGGCATGTGATTTAAACTTTTGGGCATTAAAGTGTGCAACGTTTATTTGGGCGTAAACGTTTGACTTCTAATAAGAGTATAGTACGAACAAGTTAATAAAGATTGTGGTAGTTTGGAATATACTTTATAGTAAATATAAAAAACAAAGGGGGAAACAAAAAATGGATTTTATCGTGCAAAGTGCGCTGAAGTCAGCAGAAGAATTTAAACAAGACGAAGTGACCATTGGTCAAGCTAACATAAAGGTTGTTGGTTGTGGTGGTGGCGGTTCTAATGCAACTAACTGGTTGTATAAGAAAGGTGTACAAGGTGCAGAGATCATTGCAATCAATACTGATAAACAGCATCTAGATCTTGTAGAAGCTGATAAAAAAATACTTATTGGTAAAGACTTAACACGTGGTTTGGGTTGTGGCGGATACCCTGAAAGGGGCAGGGAAGCTGCTAAAGAACAAATTTCTGAATTGAAAGAAGCTTTAAAAAACACAGACATGGTTTTCGTAGCTGCAGGTCTTGGAGGCGGCACAGGTACAGGTTCTGCTCCTGTTGTTGCCCAAGTTGCAAAAGAAATGGGCGCTATTGTTATCGGTACAGTTACCATGCCTTTTGACATTGAAAGGGCAAGGATTGACAAAGCTGAGTTTGGTTTGCAGCAGTTAAGAGATGTTTGTGACACTGTTATAGTTATTGACAACAACAGGTTAGTAAGCATTGCTGGCAACTTGCCAATCCAACAGGCATTTGCAGTTGCTAACGAACTAATCTCTACCATGATCAAAGGCATTGTAGAAATCATTGCAGTACCTTCATTAGTCAACTTAGATTATGCAGACGTAAAAGCCATCATGGCTAACGGTGATGTGTCTGTCATTGGGGTTGGCGAATCTGACTCTGAGCAAAGGGTTGAGGAAGCAGTAAAAAGAGCCTTATCAAACCCGTTGTTGGATGTTAGTTACGAAGGTGCTACTGGTGCTTTGATTCATGTAACCGGTGGTTCTGATTTAACCCTTGATGAAGTCAGCAAAGCTGGTGAACTTATCACTGAAGCCTTAGACGCTGACGCAAACGTAATCTGGGGTGCAAGAATCATGAACGACATGGCTGGTAAGCTTAGAATCATGACTATTGTCACAGGTGTAAACTCTCCATACATCTTAGGCAAAGTTAATGAGAAGAGGGCAAGCGCACACGCACAAGCTATGAGTGAAGAGTTAGGCATTGACTTGATAAGATAAAAAGTATAGTCTAGGGCAATACCCCCAAATGCCCTCACTTTAGTCTGCTAATGCTCCTGCATTGGGGCATTAGCTTTTTTTATTTCTTTAATATTTTTTTAAGTTTATTAAAAAATCCGCCTTTTATTTTAGCCTCTTTCTTGCCCCACTTCTCAAAAAATACTAATGTTTTAAGCTCTTCCCTTACAGGTTCAGAAACTTTCACATCATTTTCATAGCCAATTGTCAAAATAATCTCCGGATCAACATCCTCCGGTATCTTCAATATGCGTTGTATTGAATCATTATTAAATCCTCCTATCCAGCAAGTATCAAGCCCATACTCTTTTGCAAGAAGCATTATCGTGGTTGCAACATTTGCACAATTTTGTATACTATACATTTTGCCAAGTTTTCCAAAAGTTTCAGTGACTTTCTTAAACTGGTTGCATATAACAATATACGCAGGCGCTTCAGTCATCCACATTTGTTCAAGGCATACTGTTGCAATTTCTTCCTTAACTTTATCATCAGTAACAATTATAAACTTCCAGTTTTGGAGATTACCAGACGATGCTGCATACCTTGCAATGTCAAGAATTTCGCCTAAGACTTCCAATTTAACATCTTTATTTTTATAACTTCTCACACTTCGTCTTTGCAACACAGCATCTTTCACGTCCATAGATAAGATTTAAAAACTTGTAGTATTTATAGTTTTCCATATGGAATATGTTAAACTTGCCGAATTATATGAAACTCTTGAAAAAACTTCTAAAAGGCTAGAAAAAGTTTATCACATATCTTCCTTCTTAAAAAAATGCCCAAACTCAGAATTAAAAAACGTGGTTTATCTTTTACAAGGCAAGATTTTTCCTGCATGGGACGAAAGGACAATCGGCCTAAATTCTAAGCTTATACTAAAGTCAATTGCAAAAGCATCTGGAGAGCCAACAAGCAAGATTGAAAAGTTATGGGTAAAATTCGGTGATTTAGGCCTTGCAGCATTAGAGGTTTTAAAAAACAAAAAACAGCAGACATTATTTTCTGAAAAGTTAAGTATTGGCACAGTGATTTCAATATTGAGAAAAATCACAGAAACAGAAGGCGCTGGCACAGTTGACAGGAAAATTAGCATGGTTGCAAAACTTCTAACATCTTCAACAAACAAGGAATCAAAATACATTGTTCGTACTGTTTTAGGCGAATTAAGGACAGGCATCCAGCAAGGCACTTTAAGAGACGCATTAATTTTCGCATTCCTTCCAAAGATAATTGGAGTCAATTACTACTGCCAGGAATGCAAATCTCCAAACCTCAACACCAAAAAATGCATGAACTGTAACGCTCCACTTGAAACAAACTTTAGCAAAGCATATAAGCCAAAAATCTGCGTAATGTCAGACGAACTTGTCCAGAAAGAATGCATTCTCCCAAGCAGTGAAACCAAGGCAAGGGAACTTTACAACAAAATGGTTACCCTTGTACAACATGCTTATGACATGTCAACTGACATGGGAGAGATTGCTTCGTTGTTAAAAGAAAAAGGTTTAGACGGCATCAAAAACTTATCTCTTGAAGTGGGCAAACCCATCAAAGTCATGCTTTATCTTAAAGCAAAAAACATTAACGACGCTCTTAACACTGTTGGCAAACCTGCAATCATTGAAAAAAAATTTGACGGTTTTCGCATGCAAATTCATCGCAAAAATGACAAAGTTTTCCTTTTCACAAGAAGACTAGAAAATGTTACCAGGCAATTCCCTGACGTTGTTGAGTATGTCAAAAAATACATCAAATCCAATAACTTCATTGTCGACTGTGAAGTTCTCGGCATTGATCCAAAAACAAAAAAGATTCTTCCATTCCAGCACATTTCCCAGCGTATAAAAAGAAAACACAACATTGCCCAAATGGTCAAAGAGTTGCCTGTAAAGATTGTAGTGTTTGATGCAATCATGATCAACGGCGAAGTTTTATTGAATCAACCTTTAGATGAAAGAATGAAAAAGCTCAAGTCAATAATTAAAAATGAAAAAAACAAAGTCGAGCTTGTTGAAGAACTTGTTTCCGGCTCGGAAAAACAGATTGAAAAGTTTTATATGCAAGCATTAAAGGAAGGCCATGAAGGTATAATGATTAAAAACATGAAAGGCATTTACAAACCTGGTGCAAGGGTTGGTTATGGCATGAAGATTAAACCTGTCATGGAACCATTAGACTTGGTCATTGTTGGTGCCGAATGGGGCGAAGGCAAACGTGCAAAATGGCTTAGCAGTTTTACTTTGGCTTGTAAAGATAAAGATGATTTAAAAGAGATTGGCAAGGTAGGCACTGGCATAAAAGAGAAATCTGAGTTAGGTGTATCGTTTGCAGAATTGACAAAGTTACTTAAACCATTAATAATTGAAAAAAAAGGAAAAACTGTTAAAGTTAAACCTAAAATAATTGTAGAAGTCCATTATGAAGAAATTCAAAAAAGCCCGACTTATTCTTCTGGCTTCGCACTACGCTTTCCAAGAGTGGTGAGGTTAAGGTCAGATGAAAAACCGTTAGACGAGATAAGCACGTTGCAACAAGTGAAAAGATTTTACGAAATGCAAAAATAAAAAAGATATATTTATATACTACTTTATATTTTATTTTTCTAAGTTTGTTACTGTGTATAAAT
>RFJO01000081.1 GCA_003694495.1 Candidatus Woesearchaeota archaeon | reverse complement strand
ATTATAGAATATGTTGTATATTTGCTTATACTTTTGCTTATGGAGTTCAAGTTTTTTTAAAAAAAGTCTGTCAAGTGGAAGTCTTTTCATATTATAAATATGATTAAATTAATAATTAATAAACATTATTATTCTAGAATTTCGATTGAGATTGAAACGCCTTCAGGTATAGGCACTCTCATTACAAACCTTAAAGCTCTTTCATCCAACCCAAGGTCTATAAGCCTTTTATGTATCCTCATTTCAAAATTGTCAAATGAAGCTTTTCCTTCGCCGTCTGGAGATTTTCTCGTAGTGATTTTTAACCTTTTTGTAGGCAAGGGTATTGGCCCTCTCATTGTAACTTTTGTTTTCTCAACTATATCTTTTATAGAATTAATCATTTCATTCAGCTTAGTTATATCAGCTGAGGCCAGTTTTATTCTTGCTTTTTGCATTTTAAAAAATAAAAAAATGGCATTTATGCCTTTTTAACCAAGTCAATACACTTACCAGCAGCAACTGTTTGACCAGCATCCCTTATAGCAAATGAAGCCATTTGTGGGATGTCAGACTGTTTTTCTATAACTAATGGCTTGGTTGGTTTTATCTTAACGATTGCAACGTCACCATTTTTGATGAAGTCTGGGTTTTCTTCTAGCACCTGACCAGTTGCCGGGTCAAGTTTCTTTTCAATTGCTGTAAACTGGCAAGCAACTTGTGCTGTGTGGATATGGAACACCGGTGTGTAACCAACTGTCAATACGCTAGGATGGTTCAACACGATGATTTGTGCAGTGAACTCGCTAACAACAGTTGGCGGATTATCCACATGACCAAGCACGTCACCACGTGCAATATCTTTCTTACCGATTCCTCTTACACTAAACCCAACATTGTCACCAGGCTCAGCAGAAGGAATCTGTTCATGGTGCATTTCTATACTTTTAACTTCACCAGTTACACCAGTACCTTCTCTTGCAGGAACAACGATAACCTTGTCACCCACCTTCATAACACCAGTCTCAACTCTCCCTACAGGTACAACACCGATACCAGTAATGTTATATACATCCTGTATAGGCAACCTTAACGGAAGGTCTGTTGGCTTTTCTGGTTCTTCAAGCATATCGATCATTTCAACCAAGGTTGGTCCAGTGTACCAAGGCATGTTCTCTGATTTCTTTACAACATTGTCACCTTGCAAAGCGCTGATTGGTATAAACTTAACAGCGTCTGGCTTGTAACCAACTTGTGCTAATAGTTTTGATACTTCATCTTTTACAGCATTATATTTAGCTTCATCATAGTTAACAGTATCCATTTTGTTAACCAGAACATGCAATTGTTGTACACCAAGTGTTCTTGACAAGAAAATGTGCTCTTTTGTCTGAGCCATGATACCTTCACCAGCAGCAACAACAACAAATGCAACATCAGCTTGTGCTGCACCGGTAATCATGTTTTTAATAAAATCTTTGTGTCCAGGTGCATCAATGATTGTAACTTCATATTTGTTTGTTACAAACTTCTTGTGGCTCAAGTCAATTGTAACTCCTCTTTCTCTTTCTTCTTTTAGGTTATCCATAACGAACGCAAATTCGAATCCTGCTTTACCAAGTTCAGCAGCCTTATCTTTTAGCTTTCTCATGGTTTGTTCGTCGATATTACCTGAATCGAACATAAGTCTTCCAACTGTTGTGGATTTACCGTGGTCTACATGACCAACAAAAACAACGTTTAAGTGTGGTTTTTCTTTTGCCATAGTCTTAACTCCTCCGTTTTAATTCTATTTTTAGGACTATTCCCTGTTCATTTTAGAAAATTGGTTTTATTTATAAACTTTTCTATTGCTAGTTTTAAAAATTTAGGTTAAGTTTATATATATTTTTTGTAATTATTGGTAATATGAAAAAAATTCTGTTATTTTTATTAATTTTATTGCTTTCTTCCTGTCAAATTGAATCTGAGCAAAGTTATGATTCGTTAGTCACTTCAAACAACGAATTTGCTTTAAAGATGTATAATAATTTAGGCGAAGGCAACCTTTTTTTCTCACCTTACAACATTTATTCTGCCATGGCCATGGCTTTTAAGGGAAGTTCAGGCTTAACTAAGCAACAATTTTTAGACTTTTTCCATTACCCTAAGAACTTGGACCAACAATTCTCTTCATACGAATCTGAGCTTAATTATGCTAAATCGTATAACTTACACACAGCCAACGCTTTATGGCTACAAAAAGATTTTTCGTTAGAGCAACCTTATGTTGGCACTATAAAGAAATATTACAATGGCGAAATTACAACTTTGGACTTTATCCACGAAACAGAAGAGTCTCGTAAAGTAATTAACGCTTATGTTGAAGATAAGACCAACAACAAAATTAAAAACTTAATCCCTGCTGGGGCTATAAGCGAATTTACAAGGCTCGTTATCACTAGCGTTATTTATTTTAAAGGGACATGGCAGGTACAGTTTGATAAATCTTTAACCAAGCGATCATTTTTTCATTCCTCTTCTGGCGACATTGAAACAGACATGATGGTGTTAAACCCTAATGATAAGCGTTTTAATTATACTGAAACAGAAGATTTTCAAATGCTTGAGCTTCCTTACTCATTCGGCATGGCAATGTACATAATTCTTCCCAAGGAAGATATTAATGGTGTTGAATCTAAGTTAAGCGTTTCTGAATTAGTCGAATGGCAGTCCAGGCTTAAACCTACAGAGATTTCACACATAGAGATTCCAAAGTTCAAGTTGTCTACAGATTATTTTTTGAAAGATAAATTTTCATCACTGGGCTTAAATTTGCCATTTTCTTCATCTTCAGACTTTTCAGCCATGACAAAAGATAAACTATTCATTGATGAAGTTATTCATAAGGCTTTTATTGAGGTTAACGAGGAAGGCACAGAAGCTGCAGCAGCCACAGCAATAATAATGCGACTTACTTCTGTTAATACTAAACAAATTAACTTCATTGCAGACCATCCGTTCATTTTCTTTATCCAGGACAAACACGGCAACATTTTGTTTATGGGGAGGTTAGTTAAGCCTAACAATACTGATTAAGAAGATTATTCATTTCTTGAAGATTATTTACTAACGATATGTTTACCAACGGCACACTGCACGTTTTTCCGTCAACAATCTTTTTACAATATTCATTATCTTTTTCGATAACTATTAATGTTTCGTTTACACCAGCTATATAGGTTTTTTCACACTGTTTTTTCATTGCTAAAAATATTTCTATCTCTTGTTGTTTTTCTGTTTCAACAAACAAGTATCTTTCTTCATTAGGTTCTTTTTTAGCTAATTCTTCTATTTCTTTCTTTGTTTTTATGCCTAATTTTTTCTCAACAACATTTTCTATTGGCAGGCCATGGCAGTCCCAACCCCATTTTCTTTCAACTCTGTAGCCTTTCATTGTCCAATACCTTGGAAAAAGGTCTTTGCTTGTCATTCCTAAGATGTGGCCATAATGTGGTAAACCTGTAGCAAAAGGAGGCCCATCATAAAAAATATATTCTTTGTCTTTAGGCCTTTCTTCCACACTTTTTTCAAAAATTTTGTTTTTTTCCCAGTATTCCGCAATCCTTTTTTCATCAATCATAAAAGCACCTCTTTTAAAAATTAAGTATAAAAAAGTATTTAAGCAGTTTTATTTAAGAGGTGATTTATTTGAAAGGTATTGTTCAATTT